>JAGRHA010000412.1 GCA_020445205.1 Gammaproteobacteria bacterium | reverse complement strand
CGCCGTTGGCCATGCAGAAGTTCCAGCACATCCAGGTCGCCACCGGTGACCTCTTCCTGGGCGGAGTGAACGGCTCGACGGGCGAGGCCTCGGCCCTGCTGATCCTGCTCGGCGGTCTGTACCTCGCGTTCCGGCGCATGCTCGACTGGCGCATCCCGCTCGGTGTGTTTGTGGGCGCTGCACTGGTCGCAACACCGCTGTGGCTCATCGACGGCAGCCAGTACCCGACACCCTGGTTCGTCTGGTTTTCCGGTGGCCTGATGCTTGGCGCCTGGTTCATGGCCAGCGACATGATCGCGTCACCGGTGACGCCGTTCGGCGCACTGCTCTACGGTGCGGTGATCGGTGCGCTCACGGTCGTGATCCGCCTGTTCGGTGGCCTGCCCGAAGGAGTGATGTACGCGATCCTGCTCGCCAACGCGGCCTCGCCGCTGATCGCCTCTTTCACCCAGCCGCGTGTCTACGGTCAAGGCAGCCAGCAGCGAGGTGCCGCATGAGCACACCGACGTCCACGCCCGGCCACCCGACGGCGACGCCGCAGACGCCCGGCTTCCGCATGATCCGCACGCTCGGCGGCATCGCCATGCTCGCGGGTCTGCTCGTCGTCGTGGTGTTTCAGTGGACCGCACCCTACATCGCCGAGAACCAGCGCATCGCGATCGAAAAGGCGGTGTTCCAGGTCGTTCCCGGGGCATCACAGCGTGTCGATGTCGTGCTCGGTGAAGCCGGTGTGCTCGCGGTCGGTGATGCGGCCGGTGAGACCGTGTATGCCGCTTTCGACGACCAGGGCGAGCTGCGTGGCTTGGCTGTGGCGGCCGGTGCGCAGGGCTATCAGGACATCGTGAAGCTGCTGTACGGCTACGACCCGAGCTGCCAGTGCGTGCGCGGCATCAAGATCCTCAAGATGACGGAGACCCCGGGCCTCGGCGACAAGGTCGCGTTCGACCCGGCATTCCTCGACAACTTCGTCGCGCTCGACGCCTCGCTGAACCCGGCCGGCGATGCGCTCGCCAACCCGATCAAGGCGGTCAAGCATGGCCACAAGCAACACGACTGGGAGGTCGACGCGATCTCCGGTGCAACGATCTCTTCCGTGGCCGTCGCCAATGCGATCGACCGCAGCATGCAGCGCATGGCGCCGTTGATCCAGCGCCACCTCGCGGCCTTGCGCGACACCGCGGCCTTGGGCAACAGCGGAGGTGTGGAGTAATGGCGACACTACCGAATCAACAGGAAAAGCTCAGTCTCGACACCTTCCTGCGCGGGCTGTGGGAAGAGAACCCGGTGTTCGTGATGCTGCTCGGCATGTGTCCGGTTCTCGCAGTGACCAACTCGACGATGAACGCGATCGCAATGGGGCTGGCGACGACCTTCGTGCTCGTGGCATCGAGTACGCTGATCTCGCTGATCCGCAAACTGATCCCCAAGCAGGTGCGTATCGCCAGCTATATCGTGATCATCGCCAGCTTCGTCACCGTCGTCGACTATGTGATCCAGGCGATCAGTCTCGACCTCTACAATGCACTCGGCGCCTTCATTCAGCTGATCGTCGCCAACTGCGTGATCCTCGGTCGTGCCGAGGCCTATGCCTCGAAGCAGCGACTGCACACCACGTTCATCAACAGCCTGGGTATGGGTGCCGGATTCACGCTGGCGTTACTGGCACTGGGTACGGTGCGCGAGGTGCTCGGCAACGGCACGCTGCTCGGTCTGCAGGTGATGCCGACGAACTTCGAGCCTTGGGTGGTGATGATTCTGCCACCGGGCGGTTTCTTCGTGCTCGGTGCCTGGTTGCTGTTGTTCGCCTACGTGCGCCGACGCCGCGAACTGCGTCTGCTCGAACAGGAGGGTGCTTCCGGTGCAGCATGAATCCCTGAGTTTCATCTTTCTCAACGCCGCCGTGGTCAACAACTTCGTGCTGGCGTTGTTTCTGGGTATCTGCCCGTTTCTCGGTGTGTCGTCGAAGAAGGAGACCGCATGGAACATGGGATTGGCGACGATGTTCGTCATGCTCGTGAGTTCCGTTTCGGCGTATGGCATCAACCTGCTGCTGACCGAACTCGACCTTATGTTCCTGCGCCTGATCTGCTACATCGCGGTCATCGCATCGGCGGTACAACTGGTCGAGATGTTCATCAAGAAGTTCAGCCCGACGCTGCTCCGCAGTCTCGGCATCTTCCTGCCGCTGATCACGACCAACTGCGCGATCCTCGGTTTGGCCTTGTTCCAGACGGCCAAGGAGTACGATTTCCTGCAGAGCGTGGTGTATGCACTCGGGGCGGGTGTCGGCTTCACGCTGGCGCTGATGCTCATGGCCGGGCTGCGGGAGAAGCTCGAACTCGCCGACGTACCCGCGGTCAGCCAGGGGGCTGCCATGAGCCTGATGCTCGCAGGACTGTTGTCGCTGGCTTTCATGGGCTTCGCCGGCCTCGGGGGTTCGCATGGTTAAGTTTCTTGCCGCCAGCGCGGTGATACTGGCCGTCATGGTTGGCTGGTTGTATGTGCAGCACATCTATCGTCGCTTTGCGCGTGGAAACCCGCAGCTTGGCCCGTTCCGCAGCGAGGCCACATGCCAGGGGTCGTGCGGATGCCACCAGGGCAGCTGCACGCCGAATGACGCGGCGCCCGCGAGTGTGCGCTTGGAAATGCCGGAAATCGTGAAGTACAAAGGAGCATTGCAGTGACAGAGATTGCGCAGGAGATTGGGCCGGTCAGCGAGGCCGTCATCGTCGACAGCGTGCGTATCACGCCGGATGACCGCGACGAGGTGCGACGCATCCGGCTGCGCGTCGATGATCCGGCGTTCCGCTTTCTGCCCGGCCATCTGATCGGTGTCGTGGTGCCGGGGCCGCACGCCTTCGGCAACCGCTACCACACCCGTCGCTATTCGATCGCGAGCGGATCGAAGACGCTGACGGGTGAGGGGATCGAGTTCGACCTGCTGGTGCGCCGCTGCTTCTTGATCGACGAGTTCAGTGGCGAACGTCACCCGGGCGTGGCATCGCACTTCCTGTGTGACGCAACGGCGGGTCAGCACATCACGATCACGGGCCCGTTCCGCTCGCCGTTCCGCATTCCGGAGCGTGACGACGCCAATCTCTTGATGATCGGTACCGGGACGGGTGTCGCACCATTTCGCGCATTCATCCAGGAGATCTACAGCCGCAAGACGGGCTGGCATGGCCAGGTACGGCTGTACTACGGCGCGCGCACCGGTATGGATCTGCTGTACCAGAACGACGAGTTCGACGATCTCGCCAACTACTACGATCGTGATTCCTTCAAAGCCTTTCGCGCCGTGATGTCGAAGCCGATGGCGTCGGAAAACGATACCTTCGAGGCCGCGATCGCGGGCAATGCACAGGATATCTGGGAGCTCATGCAGGACGCCAAGAGCCATGTGTACCTCGCCGGCATCAACCGTGTCGCCGATGCGTTCGATCGCCTGATGCAGGAGGCGGCAACGTCGCAAAGCGTGTGGCGCGAAACCAAGGCATGGATGCAGAAGGAGGGTCGCTGGTCCGAGCTGATCTACAGCTGAGGGAGGAGGGCGTTTGCCCGCGCCGTGCGTGCCGCGACAGGGGGGAACGGTTGAGCATGCGTGCTTGCGGCCTTCGCCGACGGCGTGCTGACAGCGTGCCATGCTGCCAACGTGCGGGTCACCGCAGATCCGCTGTGCCGATGACCGCCGACTGCCGAGCGTGCCCGGGGGGCGTTGCCAAAACCCGCGTACGAGCCAGCGTCGAACGTCGCTGCGTGTGGGCGCTGCCGCACCACCGGTGGATGCGACAAAAATCGTCTGCTTTCTTTACACTACGGAACAAATGATGCGCCGCACAACGAGATAAGTGGCGGTTTAAAAAAACAAAATAGCTCACGGCATAAATCCTGCTTCGCGCTCCCAAGGTCATCCGATCTGAAGCAAAAACAATAACTTCGGACCCCTTTAGCTGGGCGCGGACCACGGGAGTTTCTACGTGAACATTTTTCGTTTGGCATCAACCATCGCCGGGGGCATTCTGTGCATGCTCCCTCTCGTCGCCGGCGCGGTTCCGGTTACCT
>JAGRHA010000056.1 GCA_020445205.1 Gammaproteobacteria bacterium | reverse complement strand
TGGCCGCGATCGCCGCCACCGGCGTGGATTTCATTTCGGTCGGCGAATTGACCAAAGACGTGAAGGCCACCGACTACTCGATGCGTTTCGGTGACTGAACGCGCCGCAACTACGCTTTCACGTCGAGTAACGCGCCGAGCAGGCGATCGGCCGTGGCGAGTGTTTTGAGATTCGCCTTGGCGACGTGCTCGTGCTGCTTCAGTTCGACCATGGCGCGCGTCATGTCCGGCTGATCACCCGGACGTGAAGCGCGGGCAATCTCTGCCGCGCTGCGCGCCATACCCTGGGTGCTGCGCTGGAACCCCTGGAGTGCAGTGTTGCCGAGTTTGCTGATCATGCGAAGTGTCTGTCCACGGACTGCGGTGTTGCCTGTATTATCGACACCCAGCTAACCGGGTTAACCCTCGGCCCTGCAATCTGTGAAGCATGTTCCGTGTTTCAGGCCCCGCCTTCCGAAACTGGGAGCATGCTTCCCCAACCCCGCGAGAGACTATGAACAAAGCGATTTTGTTGCTGTCTGTGATGCTTCTGCCGGCGGTTCTGCCGGCCGCAGGTGATGACAGTGAGGTCAATCAGCGTTACAGCTACGCGATGGGCGTGCGACTCGGTGAACTGCTGCGAGGGCAGGGTATCGACGCGCTCGACAGCGCGGCTTTCGCCGCGGCGATCGACGACGTTCTGAAAGACCGGCCGCTGCGCCTCAGCCCGGCCGAGATACGCGATGCGATCGTTGCGCAGCAACGCCTCTTGGCCGAGCAGAAGGCGCAGCGGGCCGCCGACAATCTGCGTGCCGGACAGGCGTTCCTGGCGCAGAATGCCGCCAACCCCGATGTCGTGGTCCTGGCGAGCGGCTTGCAATATCGCGTTCTCGTGCACGGTGACGGCCCGCAACCCACGTTGCAGGATACGGTGCGTGTGCACTACCACGGTACGTTGATCGACGGACGCGTGTTCGACAGTTCCGTCGAACGTGGCGAACCCGCTGAATTCCCGCTTTCAGGTGTCGTGGCGGGCTTCCGCGAAGCCTTGTCGCTGATGCATGTCGGCGACCGCTGGCAGGTCTTCCTGCCGAGCACGCTGGCCTACGGTGAGAATGGGGCAGGCGCCGACATCGGTCCCAACGAGACGCTCATCTTCGAGCTCGAACTGCTCGATATCGTACGCTGATTCGCGCCCGGCTCACTCCCAGGCCGCTTTGCCCGGCGGCATGACGAGGCGCAGTCCGGCGAACAGTGTGCGGCGGCTCGGTGCGGCGCAATAGCGGAAGGTGCTGCGGCGAATGCTGGGCTGGCTGTGCAGGCAGCCACCGCGCAGCATGATGCGGGTGTCGTCTCCCGCGCACGGCTCCAGCGCAGGCTCTGCCGGCTGCTCGTAAGCCGGATAGGTATGGAAACTGTTGGCGCACCATTCCCAGCTGCGCCCGGTCTCGTGGAGTTCACCGAGGCGTGCCGCCACTTCCCATTGATATTCGTGTTGTGGCACGGCACCGCTGAGGCCGTCGCCACGCGCCGCCGCCCAGGCGGCAAAAGCACGCGCCTCGTACGCACTGAGTCCCGTGACCGGTGCCTGCGCATGCAGGTCCATCGCGCCATTGACGCCGATTTCGAACCAGTCGCCCTGCGCATCACGACGCCACTGCCAGGGAGCCTGTGCGCGCTGCCCGGCACGCCAGGCGATCCCGTCGTCATCCCACCACGCGTCGTCGCGATAGCCACCGTCGCTGATGAACGCCAGATATTCGGCATTGTTCACCGGGCGTCGGTTGATGCGATAGGCGTTGAGTTCGACGACCTGCGCCGGCTGCTCGTTGGGCATCACCGCGCCTTCGCGTGCGCCGATGCGGTAGTGCCCCTGTTCGATACGACACGAGTCGTCGCACGGCAGTTGCGGCGTCAGCACGTTGCCAACGCGAAATTCGCCGCGCTCGCGATGCGCGCTGCGTGCCGTCATCCCTGCGAGCATCTGTTCGTAAACCACGCCGAGTCGCTGTGCCAGATGCCATACCAACCAGCTCTGGTCGAGCCATGGATGTGGCGGCAGCTGGCCCGGGTTGGCGAGCCACGTCAGATGCTGGTCGAATATCTCACTGGCCCAGTTGAGCATGTGATCCTGTGGCGGCAGCTGGGCGTCGATGGTGGCTGTTGGTTCGGCATCTGCGAACAGGTGCTGAACACGCGAGGCGAGATCGTGATCCGACATGATGCCGCCACGTAGCAGATGCAATTCGAGGTACACGGCGCGCCCGAGCAGCCAGGCGGCGGACGGCAGTTCGTCGTCGAAGCGCCGGCTGCAGTCACGTGCCGGCAGCGATTCGACGAGTTGCATCAGCAAGTTCTGGACGCTCGACAGGGCGCCGAGGGATAGGGGATCGATCATGGCTGGGCTGTGTCCGTGAACTCGGGCACCGGCCATCGGTACCGCAGGCCGTCCGGCTGTGCGGACGGGCCGCAAATTTTAGCGCAATTCGGCGGCGTGCCGCACGGCGCCGGTGAACGACCGCGCTGCGTCGTCGACGTCGTTCGACGTCGACCTTGTCGCTACCTCGAGGCGGTGGGCGTTCAGCTCAGTCGGAAGCGGTCCGTGTTGGTGCGCAGTTCACCGGCGTGCTGGCGCAGTGCCTGGCTGGTCTGCTCAGCGCGTGCGGCGGCCTCGCCCGTGCGGTGCGATGCCTGGTCGATGCCCGCCACGCTGCGGTTGATCTCCTCGGTTGCCGCACTCTGTTCCTCGGCGGCGCTGGCGATCTGGCTGCTCATGTCGCTGATCTGGCCGATTGCGAGCGTGATCGCATCCAACGCCTGGTTTGCATGCTCTGACTCCTCGACGCTGATGCCGACCTGTTTCTGACCCTCCTGCATCACCGCCACTGCCTGCCGTGTGCCCTGTTGCAGGCGCTCGATCATCTGCTGGATCTCTTGTGTCGATGCCTGCGTGCGTCCTGCCAGCGTTCGCACCTCGTCGGCGACGACCGCGAAACCGCGGCCCTGCTCGCCGGCGCGTGCAGCCTCGATCGCCGCGTTAAGTGCCAGCAGATTGGTCTGCTCGGCGATGCTGCGGATCATATCGAGCACACTGCCGATTTCGTTGCTGTTGGTTTCGACTTCGTTGATGACGTTGGCTGCGCGCACGACCTCGTTGGCCAGATTTTCGATCGAGCTGCGGCTGGCGCCGACGACGCGTTTGCCTTCTTCGACCTTGCCGCGCGCGTCGCGTGTCGCTTCCGCCGTGCGTGAGGCGCTTTGTGCAACCTCCTGCACGGTCGCATTCATCTCGTTGATGGCGGTTGCGACCTGACTGATCTGCAGCTGTTGCTGGTCCATGCTCTCGCGCGCGTTGGTCGTTACGCTGCCCACCTGTTCAATGGCGTGGTCGACGGCATCACTCGCACGTTTGACATCACTGATCAGTGTCGCGAACTGCGCGGCGAGGTCGTTGATCGCGGTTTCACACTGTTGGAGCTCATCGTGCACACCGAGGTTTACGCGTACCGACAGGTCACCGGTCGCGATCTGTCCCGCGGTCTGACTGAGGCGCCGTACGCTGCGTACCATGACGCGATAAAAGGCAGTGCCGAAATACAAGAGCAACAGTAGGCAGCCACCCGCGAGTCCCAGCACGCGCCAACTATCGGCCCTGGCGTGGGCTGCGCGTGCTTCGAGGTGTGCGGTGAGCGCCGGTCGCACGGCATCGAACAGCGCGAACACGTGACTGATCGCCGCGGTTCCGGCTGCGAACACCTCGTCGGACTTGGCGCTGACCGCGTCCTCGGATGCGAGCATCTTGTCGTTCACCAGGGTCAGGAACTCGCCGATCTTGGTATGCGCTGCCTGGCTTTGTGCAGCGAACTGCCCGGCCAGCTGCGGCACGCTGTGCTGCAGGTCCGCCAGCAGCCCGCCGAGCTTATCGTTGGCATAGGTGACGAAGGCGACGTTCGATGCCAGCTTGGCGTACAACCCGGGGGCATACTGTCCTGCCGCGGCGATGCCCGAGCCGAGGCCGCGTGTGCGCCCGAGGTACTCGGCGACGGTCGGCAGCGCTTCGATCAGCACCCTTGCAGAATGCACCGTGGCGATGTCGCTGTCGTGGGTCAGGCCGCTGCGGTCGGCGACCTGGTCCATGAGATTGGCAAGTCCACCGATCAGCGCCGTGTGTTCGGCGAATGATTGTGGCGGCGCCAGACCGGCGTTACGCGCCTGCAGGTCCTGCCAGGTGCGCTGCAGATTGCGGACGTCCGCCGTTTGACCGAATTCGGCACCGATGCGCGCATCGGTTTCGAGCAAACGGGTGAAACGCGTATCCACCTCGCTGCGGACACCGTCCAGTTTGCCGCGAGCACCTTCGTTGCCTTTCAGGACCGCCTGTGACAGCCCGCGGTGTTGCGGCACTTTCTCGTAGACGTCGCGTATTGCGGCGATGTAGTCGATTCCCACGGTTTCCGCGGCCAGCGCGCGCGCAAGACCGCGGTCTTCGACCAGCTTGAGACCACCAAGGTAACCGACGGGAATGAGAAACAGTACGAGGATCAGCGCGAACTTGGCGGCGAAGCTCAGTCGGCCAATCGCCTTGTCCGCGAACGAAAAGAACGTCGACATGGGGACCTCCAGGCGCAATCCCGCGCCATTTTTGGGAGGTAACGACCAGACCGCGCAGGCCTTGAGCCCCAATAGGTGAATCGGCAGATTTGCACCACGTCAGTGCGATCGCCGGGCAAACATTTCGTCGTTTGTCGTGCTGCGCCGGGGCGTGCGGATATCGTCAGGCGGTGTTTGCGTGCGCGTAAGCGCTGTGCCGGGATCAGCCTTTGCCGCCGCCGAGGCAGGGAGGCGACTGCGGTGCCGCGCCGCCTTTGGCGAACCATTCTTCGGGCGTCATCGTGTGCAGCGCGAGGGCGTGGACGCCACCTGCCAGCTCGCTCGACAGCGCGGCGTTCACCGCGCGATGGCGCTGGATCAACGGCCTGCCGTCGAATTGCTCGGTCACCAGCACCACGCGGAAGTGCGACTCCGATCCCTCGGGCACGTCGTGCATATGGCTTTCGTTCTGTACCTCGAGGTGCAAGGGGGAGAACGCATCGCGCAGGTGTTGCTCGATCTGTTGTTGCATCGTCATTTCGTGGTTCCAGCTACGGCATCGGGCGCCATGTCCAGACAAGTGTCGCGCGCCGGTGATGCGGATTCAACGCGCGCGCGTGCGGGTTTTCACGGCGGCGTCAGACGATGCCGTTCCAGAACTCGGAGTCGCGGGCGAGAAACTGGTCGAACGGGATGTAGTGCGAGCCGTCGCACGAGAAGTTCAGCCCGACGATACCGTTGAACACGTTGATTGATCCGGCGCGCAGGTAGATCGTGTCGTCGGCGAAGCGCAAGTGACGGAAGGTG
>JAGRHA010000411.1 GCA_020445205.1 Gammaproteobacteria bacterium | reverse complement strand
TCCACCGGTCCGGGTCGGTCGCGATGTCGCTGAATCGGAAGCGCAACGTGGTGTCACTTGCGGACGATGGCTACGGACGGATGCCGCGTTGCGGGCGGACGGACAGCCACACGACGTGGTCGCTTCGCGTGCCATTCGATCGTGCCCGGCGCTGATCCCACACGTCCAGGCAGACAAGGATCGGCAGCCGTGCCTGCCAGCCGTGCGTCGGCACGGATTCGGGTCCTATCAACCGGTGCAAGGCGAACGGGCCGTGTCGCGCGAGCGAGCCGGTTCGCTTGGACGGCACAGTGGGGAAGCGCGGGGTCGGATCAGGCTGCAACCGCGCAAATTGGCCACTGCGCCTGGGCGGCTCGCGCCCGATCAGACAGCCTCCACATTCGCCGCGTATCCCGGTCGTCTTTTCGCTTGCGCAGAACGGGCGGCATTGCCTGTCGTTGCCGCGTTTCTGGGTGCCCGCAACGGGTGCTACCGACCCTGTAGTCCGTTACTACGGAAAATGTAGTGGGTTGCTACGGAAAGTGTCGTGGAGCCGGCGCGCCCGGGTTTCTAAGCTGACCTCCATCGGCAGGTGCACTTTCGCAGCCGCCGCACGACTCACTGGAGGAAACCATGAAAAAAATCACCGTCCTGCTCTACGGCACCGTCAACTACCTGTTGGGCTCACTGTCGCTGGTGGCCCTGATCGCCTTCGTCTTCAATCTCTTGCCGGCGAATCCTTGGCTGCCGAACATCGACTCGGCCGCGCGCGCGTCGTGGGTTCCAGCGCTGCTCATCGACCTCGGTCTGATCGCGCTGTTCGCCGTGCAGCACAGCATCATGGCACGGCGTTCGTTCAAGCAGTGGCTGACGCGCCGGGTACCGGCAGCCGCCGAGCGCAGCACCTTCATGCTGGCGACGGCGCTCGTGGTCTTTCTGCTCATTGGCCTGTGGCAGCCGATCGGCCAGCCGTTGTGGCAAGTCGACAACGATGTCGCCCACGCGGTGTTGCTTGCCGGCGGCCTGGCCGGCTGGGCGCTGGTGTTCTACTCCACCTTCCTGATCAGTCATTTCGATCTGTTCGGTCTGCGTCAGGTCTGGCTGTACTTCCGCGGCAAGTCCTACGCCCCGGTGCCGTTCCAGCTCAGCTCGCTGTACCGCTACGTGCGTCATCCGATCATGACCGGCGTCTTCCTCGGTATCTGGGTGACGCCGGAGATGAGCGTCGGTCACTTGGTGTTCGCCCTGGGTATGTCGGCTTACATCATGATCGGGGTGATGCACGAGGAGCGCGACCTGGTGCGTCAGTTCGGACAGCGCTACCTGGCCTACCGCGCCGCCACAGGGCGTTTCCTGCCGGCACTGCGCCGTGCGGCCAAGGCTGCGACTGAAGTGGCGTGACGGAGCGCGGCCATGGTGCAGATCATGGCCGCGTCAAACGCTGCAACGCGCATGCTTGCAGACAGCAGAGCCCCGGCCGTCGAGCCGGGGCTTTGCCGTTGTCGATCGTCGATTCTGCGGGCGTGCCGGCCGGACGACGGCCGCCACGTCGCACGGCGCTCAGGTACGCACGCGGAACAGCAGGCTGTAGAGCACCGGCACCACACCCAGGGTCAGCAGGGTCGAGAACAGCAGTCCGCCCATGATCGCAACCGCCATGGGCTCCCACATCTCGCCGCCGCCGAGGTACAGCGGTATGAGACCGAGGACCGTCGTCGCGGTCGTCAACAGGATCGGGCGTGCACGCTGCAGCGCCGCCGATACGATGGCCTGTCCGTGCTCGAGGCCGTTGTCGATCTCGGTCTGGATGCGTTCGAGCAGCACGATCGCGTTGTTGATCACGATGCCGGCGAGCGAGATCACGCCGAGCAGGGTCATGAAACCGAAAAACGAATCGGCCACCAGCAAACCGATCACGACGCCGATCAGACCGAGCGGGATCGTCATGAGGACGATGAACGATTTGCGCAGCGAATTGAACTGGGCTACCAGCAGGATGAGGATCAGGAACCCGGCGATCGGCAGCTTTTCGCTGATCGAGTCGCTGGACTCCGCCGAGGTCTCGAATTCGCCACCGAGTTCGATGCGGATGTCGTCACCCCACGCCTGTTGTCGCTCGGTTAGCCACGGCGCCAGGGCGTCGAATTTCTCGCTCGCGGTGACGCCGCTGTCGATCTGCGCGCCGACCGCCACGGTACGCACGCCGTCGCGCCGATAGATGCGCGCAGCGTCCCACGCGACCTCGACGTCGGCGACCTGGCGCAGTGGGATCGACTTGCCCGTCGCCTGCGCGAACACCGACAGCGATTCGAGTTTGCCGATGTCCTCCTGTTTCGACGTGCTCGAACGCAGCAGCACTGGAATCACGTCTTCGCCCTCGCGGTACTCCGTCAGTTGCAGGCCGCTGAGCCCGGCCTGCAACGACGCGGCGATGTCCTGGCTGCTGATGTCGGCGCGCAATGCACGTGCCTGATCGATGCGGATGTTGAGTTGCTTGATGCGTTGTCCCCAGTCATCGGTGATGTTGCGCAGGCCGCCGACGCGGTCCATCTCGCGCTTGAGTTCGTCCACGGCACTGAACAGGTGTGCGCTGTTACTGCCCGAGAGGCGCACCTCGACCGGGTTTTCGATCGACGGGCCGGTCTCGATCTTGCGCAGCTTCATATCGAGATCGGGATGGCGGTCAGCGGCGTAGGCGCGCAGATCGTTCATCAGGCCATCGATGACTTCGGCCGTCGGCACGTTGACGATGAGCAGGGCATAGCTCGAACGCGAGGCGACCGGGTTGTGCGACAGCACGAAGCGCGGGCCGGCATAGCCGATATAGCTGATCCAGCTCGTGACATCGGCGGTCTCACCGTCGCCGGCCGATGCGACCCGGTGCAGGAATTGCTCGATGTCGGTGACCACATCGGCCGTCGTCTCAATCGAGGTGGACGTTGGCAGCTCCAGCTCCACCTTGAAATAGGTACGATCCGACGGCGGGAAGAAGATATTGGGCAACAGGCCGAAACCGGCGAGGCTCACGATAAAGATCGCGGCAGTGACGAGCACACTGATCGAACGATGTCGCAGCATCGCCGAAAGAACGCGACGGTAGCCGTTGAACAGTGGGCCGTCGAAGCTCTCGGATTGCTGCGTCACCTTGAGGAACGCGACACACAGCAGCGGGATCACGGTGAGCGAGATGATCCACGAGCTCAGCAGCGTGATCGTGACCACCTTGAACAGCGACGCCGTGAACTCACCGACGTCGGACTCGGCGAGATAGATCGGCAGGAACGCGGCGGCCGTCGTCAGCGACGCCGTGAGCAACGGCGTGCGCAGCTCGGCGGCGGCCTCAATCGCCGCGTCGGCCGCGCGCTTGCCGTTTTCCATCTGCACCATGATGTTCTCGGACATGACGATGCCGTTGTCGACAAGCATGCCGAGCGCGATGATCAGCGCGGCAAGCGAGATCTGGTCGAGTCCGATCGAGAACGCCGACATCAACAGGATCGCCAGCAACATGGTCAGCGGGATCAGCGAGGCGACGATCAGGCCGGTGCGCAAGCCGAGCGTAAGCAGCATGACCGCCGACACCACGGCGATTGCCTGCAGCAGGTTGGCGACGAAGTCGCTGACCTTCTTTTCGACCTCGGCCGGCGAGAAGTTGACGAGTTCGAATTCGACCCCGTGCGGGAAGCGCTGCTCGAAGCGCGCGACCTGCGCCAGTACCTGTTCGCCGAGCGCGATGTTGTTGCCGCCGTCGCGCATCGACAGTGCGACGGCCAGCGCGCGCTGCCCCGACGAGCGTACCAGGGTGCTCGGTGGGTCGACATAGCCGCGCGACACCGTGGCGATGTCACCCAGGTAGACCAGGCGATCACTGCCGGGGATCCGCAATATCGTCTTGCGGATGTCGTCGATCGACTCGAAATTGCCGCTGGGTTCGAGCGCGATGCGTTCATCGCCAAGCGTGATCGAGCCGCCCGACAGCACGATGTTGCGCGTCGCCAATGCCTGCGACAGCTGGTACGGCGAGTAGTCGAGCTTGGCCAGTACGGCGTCTTCGTACTCGACGAACACGCGTTCTTCCTGGTCGCCATGGATCTCGACCGTGGCGGCATCGGGCAGGCGCTGCAGCTCGTCGCGCACGGTCTCGGCGATATCGTTGAGCTCGGCATCGTCGAAGCCTTCGCCCGTGATCGTCAACACGATACCGAATACATCGCCAAACTCGTCGTTCACGTAAGGGCCGAGCGCGCCATCGGGCAGGTCTTCGGCAACGTCCGTCATCTTGCGCCGCAGGTCGTCCCATATCGGGCGCATCGCGTCGTAGTTCTGCTTGATGTTGACCGTGACGATGGCGACGCCGGTGCGCGATTCCGAACGGACGTAATCGACCTCGGGGATCTGTTTGATGGACTCCTCGAGCTTGGATGCGATCAGCTGCTCGACCCGCTCGGGGCTGGCGCCCGGAAAGTAGGTGATGACCTGGGCGCTGCGCACGATGAAACCCGGATCGTAGGCACGCGGCATCTGCTCGAAGGTGCTGATGCCGGCGACGATGATGGTCAGGACCAGGACCAGGGTGACGCGGTTGTTGTCGAGCGCGAGTCGTGTGAGATTCATCGCGGTGAGTCGCTGCGCATGCGGACCGTCATGCCCGTCTGCATCTTGCTCATGCCGGCGGTGATGACATGGTCGCCGCCCACCAGCCCCGATACGATCTCGAGACCCTGCTGCGACAGGCGGCCCGTTTCGACGTCACGCCGCTGTACGATGCCGCGATCTCCCGACTCGGGTTCGGCGACGTACACGAAGCGCCCCTTGTCGTCTTCGAGGACCGCGTGTGGCGGCACGTAGAACACACGTTTCTGCTGCGTGAAGTGCGTCGATGGTTTGCCGCGCACCTTGGCCGACATGCCGGGCAGGATGTTGAACCCGCCGTTGCTCGCCATCGTGAAGGTGACGGCAAAGGTATTCGTGCTCGCGTCCGCCTGTGTCGAGACTTCTTTGAACGTCAGAGGAAACTGCTTGTCGGGCAGCTCCTTGAACTCGGCCACTACTTCGGGGCGTGCGCCTTCACGTACGCGGATCATCAGGCTCTCGGGTACGTGGATCTTGATGACCAGTGACGACGTGTCGTGCAACGTATAGATGATCTGCTGAGCATTGACCTCTTCGAACTTGTCGACGTGGCGTACCGCGACTTCACCATCGAACGGTGCGATCAGGCGTGTGTATTCGACATTCTGTTGCGCGCTGTCGCGACTGGCCTTCGACGTGGCGTCCTGCGCCTGCAGTTTGTTGAAGTCGGATTTGGAGATCACTCCCGTCTTGACCAGTTCCTCGCCGCGCAGGTAGTCGGCATGCGCCGAGGCGTACTCGGCCTCGCGGCTCTCGAGCTGGATCTTGTAGTCGGTGTCGTCGAGACGTGCCAGAAGGTCGCCTTTGCCCACCTGGTCACCTTCGTTCGCGAGCATTTCGATGACCTTGCCGCCGACGCGGAAGCTCAGGCCGGCCTTGCGTTCGGCATCGACGATGCCGGGGAATTCACGCCAGTCGCCTTCGTTGGTCAACGCGACCTGCAGGGTGCGAACCAGTCTTGGTGGCGCTTCGGTGGGCGCCGGGTCGGCGGAGCGGTCACACGCGGAGATGACGGCAACGGTCAGGATCGCGAGTAACGTCGGGGTGGCGGCGTGGCGCAACATCGAGCCTCCATGTCGTTGGGGTCGCGGCAGTGACGACACATCTCACCGCATGATTCAGGAGATTGATTGTAGGGGATATCGCGCGACCTCGTTCGGTCGTACCGCGCAGGCTCCTGCAGTGCGCACGACAGTGACGGCGTTCGCGGTGCTCGGGTTGGCTGCGCAACCCGGCATGAGAAAGCCGGCTCCCGACACCCCGGTCCGGTCTTGGGGCCCCGTCGCCGTCGCCGTCGCCGATCGATGTGGATCCGACGAAAAACGCCGAATGTGTTGTTTGGCCGATACGCCGCGCGCGCTGCCGGTGCGTCGCCGGTGATGATGCGTGTGCCGTGCGTTTCAACCTTGCGGGAACTGCGTCGTCCTGGGACATGGCGTTCTGGCGCACGATTCGCAGCGGATGTCGGCCTTGGCCGCTTGAACGGCGGAATACCCTTGCACGTGGGTTCGGTCGGGCCGCGCGGTCATGATCGTGGTTCAGTCTGCCATGCGCGAGCGCTGTCGCGGCCGCGGGGGCCGGCGTGCTGTGGGACGAAAAGCCGGTTTATACTTCGACAATTATGTCGTCCGGACAGCCACCGCGGGATCCGCTTGCCATGTCGAGAAGGTGTGCTGCGAAGTCTGGTGCGATGACAACCTTCTTTCGACGACAGGTTTGAACCCTATGTCGCAGCTACGACGCTTGGTCACTCCAGGCATCTTGTTGGTCCTCATGCTGACGGGGTGTCAGTCCACGCCGCAGAAAACCACATCGGTACCACCCGCCGAGCCGGCCGAGCGCACGCCCAGCGTGCCGCAGCCTCCCGCTGCCCAGACGCCGGCGCCAGAACCGCCGCTGGTCAAGCCTGGGCCGGTGATCTCCAGCCGTGCTCCTGCACCGCAGTCCGTGGATCGCGCTGCGGCGCCGGTGAAGACCGCGCCGGTGAAGCCGGCTCCCGCCAAACCGGCTCCCGCCAAGCCCGCGCCCGACCGCTCGGCACCGGTGCGCGCCGCGAAGGTACCCAGCACGCCGGTGTCGCCCGTCGACAAAACGCCGGCACGCAGCGCCCCTGCCGTGGCGCCGAGTCCGCCGCCGACTGTTGCCAAGGTCGCACCCGAAACCAGGAAAACGGTCGACGCGGTCGCGCAGCCGCCCGCAGCGCAATCGACGAAGTCGGCTGACGCGGATGCGCCTGTCGAGCCGGCGATCACGGTGAAGTCTACCGCCGCCGTGTCGGATGCGACCGTGAGCGACGGCAGCGAGAAAATGCCGGCAGCGCCGGCGGCGACGCCCGACACCACATTGGCCATGCTCACCCCGCCGCGTGAGCCGGCGCGTGACGAGCCGGATTTCTCTGCAATGAAATTCGACCTCGAACACCTGCCGATGAAACTGGCCGGCGGTTGGCGCATCGATCGGCGCAACGACCGCGTCGAAGGCAAGGAGCGCTGCATGCTCTATTCACCCAAGGTGCCGGTGTTCGACGGTTATGAGTCGAGTGCGCTGCAGCTCGAGGTGTCGATGCAGAATATCGTCGTGCGCGCCGATTCGAACATCGACACCACGTACCCGGATCAGGGGCTGCGTGTGGATAGCGGCACGCTCGTACCGTTTGAAGCCAAGTTGCTCAACGATCGCACGGTTTATACGAACAAACCCGTGCAGGTCGCGATGGCGAACGGCAACAAGCTCAAGATCGGATTGGGTTTCTGGCCGACCTGGCCGGTCACGCAGACGCAGTACGCGAGCTTCGATCTCGGCAGCTTCCGCGGTGCCTACCGCGCGTTGCAGGCTTGCACGCAACAACAATCAGCAAGGTGAGGATGACCATGGGCTTGCGACTCAAATTCAATATTGTGCTGGGTCTGACCATGCTGGTCGGCATAACCCTGGCAGGGTTGTTCACCTACAAGGTGTTGCAGCAAAACGCGCGCGAGGAGGTGTTGGAAAGTGCCCGCATCATGATGCAGAGCGCCAACGCCGTGCGCGGTTACACGGTCAGCGAGATCCGGCCGTTGCTCGCACTGCAGCAGAAACGCCAATTCATGCCGCAGACGGTGCCGGCGTACGCGGCGCATAGCTATGTGGGCAAATTGCAGGAGAAGTATCCGGAATACAGCTACCGCGAGGCGACGCTCAATCCGACCAATCCCACCGATCGCGCCACTGAATGGGAGGCCGATCTGGTCAACTATTTCCGCAATCACAGCGATACCGGTGAACTCGTCGGCGAGCGCGAGACACCGACCGGACCGTCGCTGTATCTCGCGCGGCCGATACAGATCACCAACCCCAACTGCCTGGCCTGCCACAGCACACCGGACGCCGCACCGGAGACGATGATCAAGGCGTATGGCCCGGCCAACGGCTTCGGGTGGAAGCTCAACGAGATTGTCGGTGCGCAGATCGTGGCGGTACCCATGAGCCTGCCGTTCGAGCGAGCCGCCGAGACCTTCAAGGTCGTGCTGGGCATGCTCGTGGCGGCGTTCGTGCTGGTCATGATCCTGCTGAACATACTGCTCAACGCGATCGTCATCAGTCCGATCAAACGGATGTCGGCCAAGGCCAACGAAATCAGCATGGGGGCGCTGGATGTCGCCGAACTCGAGGTCAAGGGCAAGGACGAGATCGCGACGTTGGGGCAGTCCTTCAACCGTATGCATCGCAGCCTGAACAGCGCGATGACGATGCTCGATGACATGGAACGCCAGGTGCCGTGACCGCCGATGGCGATCGTGCCGCGGCCTGTCGACGTTAGGGTGCACCGGATGTCGCGGTGCCGGCCCTGGCCGCGGCGGTCACGTTTGCGCATGGCAGAGTCTCGGCTACAGAGCCGGTTGCCGTCGCCGATAGATCTGGAACCCATCGCGCAAAGCCATCATGTCTGACCCGCAGGATCATCATTCGACACTCCGCATCCCCAAGCGTCTCGGCAAGTACGAGATCCGCGGCGTGGTCGGCGAGGGCGGCATGGGCGTGGTCTATCGAGGCTACGATGCCGACATCGATCGCCTGGTGGCGATCAAGGTCCTGCATGCGCACCTGAAGGACCGTGAGTTCGTGCAGCGCTTCCGCCAGGAGGCACGCGCCGCGGCGCGCTGCGTGCATCGCAATATCGTCGCCGTGTTCGATTTCGGCACCGAAGACGAGCTGCCCTACATGGTCATGGAGTTCGTCGACGGCATCGATTTGCGCTCGATGCTCAAGGCAGAGGCGTCACTGCCGATCCGGCAGAGCTGCGATATCGTGCTGCAAGTGCTTGCGGCACTCGAGTATTCGCACGAGCACGGTGTGGTGCACCGCGACATCAAACCCGGAAACATCCTGCTGCTTGGCGACGGTCTGGTCAAAGTGGCCGATTTCGGCGTCGCCAAGCTCGACACCTCTGAGCTGACACATGTCGGCTACATGATCGGGACGCCGTCGTACATGTCGCCGGAGGGGCGCCTCGGCAAGGTGGTCGATGGGCGTGCCGACCTGTATGCGGTCGGTGTCGTACTCATGGAGCTGTTGTGTGGCATGCGCCCCCATGACGGCAGGCCGGCACCCGTGGACGAGGTGGGTCCGATGCTGTCGGGCCTGCCGCTCGGCGAAGGCGAATGTCGTGACTTCCAGCGCCTGATCGAGCGAGCACTCGCCCAGGACCCTGCCGAGCGTTTCCAGACCGCGCGTGAATTCGCCGATGCATTGAAGACAATCCTGGCGCCGAACAAGGTCTACCAGCCGAGTACCGCAGAACTGGCTGCCACGGTGATCGCGACGCGCGAGCAGATCAACCAACGCGAGCATGATGTCCGTGCGCAGGCCGCGGGCACGCAGGGGTTGGGAGCGCCGCTGTCGCAGTTCTCGCTGACCGGCGAGGAGTCGTCGTTGCTGAGCCAGGCGTTGTCGTCGTACCTTGGACCGGTGTCCGGTTATGTCGTCAGGGAGGCATCGGCACAGTGCCAGTCGTTCGACCAGCTGGTCGCGCGTCTCGCGGACAAGATCCCAAACCAACGCGAGCGCGAGCAGTTCCGGCGCACGCTGCAACAGCAGGTGGCCGGCACGATCGCCGCAACGGGGGCGGGGATGGCGTCGCGCTATACGCGGGCGGCCGCTCCCGCGTCGATGGCGGGGTCGGGCACCGGTACCGCGTCGCATACGGGAGCCGTGGCGCTGTCGCCGCAGCAGCTCGACGAGCTGACCCAGCGTCTCGCCGTTTACCTCGGACCCATGGCGTCACGCCTGGTGACGCAGATGGCACGACGCGCCACGAGCCTCGAACAGCTGCAGCAGCTGGTGGCGGACCGCATCCCGGATGTCGACGAGCGGCGGCGGTTTCTCAATTCGCTGTAACCGCCGCGGCGCCACGCACCGAAAACCACTTCACACCTTTGCCATCGGCGTCACCCGTGACCCCAAGCACGGCCTTCTGCCATGTCGCGTGATCGATTGGCGGTGGTGCCGTGCTGGGCCAATGCAGCGTCCCCGCCATCGGCGGCCAGTCGGGTAGACGGCGGGCGTGGGCGCCGTTCTGATCGGCTGTGTCGGTGACCACGGCCGATGCTGCCGAACCTTTGCGCACTCCCGGGGGCCAGCGACGAAACGCATTCTTCGGCACAGTGCTGCGGCAGGCCGCCGGCATGCATCTGCCGGCATGGGTACTGCCTTCGCCGCCCTGGTCTGGCGTCAGTACTAGACTAAGAACGCCATACTCAAAAAATCATGCTCGCTTGGGGGCGCCATGAAGCCTTTCGCCACACTGCTGACGTCGCTTGTCCTCGGGTTTTCTGTGCCCACCTGCCTGGCGGTGGGGTACAGCTGGCTGAATGACGCGCCCGTTCGGTACTTCTCGGACCAGGACTGGGACATGATGAACGCGAACATGCAGCGGGCCCTGGATGAGGCCGCAGACGGTGAGACACTGCTCTGGCAGAACGATGCGTCGGGAAATCATGGGTCGGCGATGCCGACGACGGGCTTCGACAGGGACGGGCAGCGCTGCCGCACCTTGGTCATCATGAACCAGGCCAGGCGCCTCACGGGGGGCGGAACCTATGATTTTTGTCTCGGCGCCGACGGCAGTTGGCAAGCGATGAATGCACCGAAATTGCGGTGAGCTGACCGCAGACTCAATCTTCGCGGGGTCGTGACTTGCAGACGAGATCCTCTCGTCGTGCGCGGTCGCTGGCGGCCAATGCCGAGGGTGACGCTGGGTGCCGGCCACCGCACGCACAGCTGCCGGGTGCGACCCGTCCGGCCGGTCCGGGCTGACGTCCTATCGGTGGCGTGACCACCGTAACCTGCGACACACCTCAAGTTGATGAATACCGTTCCCGTAAACCGCGCTGGACGTGCTACGTTATGAGGAGTAAAAGTCGGGTTCACGGCAACGACGGACACCCGCCTCTGCGGTGGGGCGCAGCGGCAGCGGGGTAACGCACCCGACGGTTGGGACGCAAACGCGCGACACCATCGATTGCCTTGCTACCCCGCAGGGATTGACCGTAAACAATTAACAGGAAATCTACGCCAATGAAGTATGGATACGCGTTGTCGCTGGTCGCATTGACCACCGCATCGTTGTCCAGCGTCGCCCAGGCGGCGCTGATCACGTTCGAAGACCTCGCCGGCAATCCACCCGGTACCATCGTCAATACCCAGTACCAAGCCACGGCGGGCGTCGTGTTCACGTCGAACCCCGTGCTCGGCTACTACGGCGGCGCGCGCGAAGGTTGGGTAGGCCCGGTCGGTAACGATACCCTCGCTCCGGGTGAAGGTGCGACCAACGGGCAGCTGTTTATTTCCGACGTCGTGGGTCTCGGCGGCTCCACTTCGATCCTGACCGTGTCCTACGACACACCGGTCAACGCGCTGAGTTTCGACCTGCTCGACATCGACTTTTCGGAGAACTACGTCATCAACGTGTACGACGCGGGCAACAACCTGCTCGATACCACGTCGATTTTTTCCGGTGATCCGGGTACGGGTGACGGTATCGTGACCCGCGTCGGCTTCTCGGTTTCGAATGTCAGTCTGCTGGAGGTCATCGGTTCCGATGGTGGCAGCGGAGCGGGTTTCGGCCTCGGCTTCGACAACTTCAACACCAGCGAGAATACCGAGATCCCGCTGCCTATGACGATGCTGCTGCTCGGCGCCGGGCTGCTGGGTCTGGGATTGCGCAAACGCGCCTGATCTACCAAGCGAACGTGGATGCTCAACAACCCCCGGCCTCGCCGGGGGTTTTTCGTTGTCTGGCGTATGCGGCAGGCGCCTCGCGGAAAACACGGCTGAAGACCCACCACGCCGGAACCGAGAAGGGACGGCCGTGGCCAGGCTGCATCTGCGCCTGTCGCCGGCTGACGCAGGCAGGCCGTCCGTGGCGTCCGGCTGTCGCCCTCGCGTACATGGCCCAGAGCGCGTCGTCTCCGGCGGGCGATCGTCTACTGCAACAGCAGGCTGGTCACGCCCCAGATATAACCCTGGGTGCGCTGCCGAAACTCAACGAGGTTGCTGCCGGTGACCAGCAGCGACGGCGTCAATGCGAAGGTGTCGCCGCCGTTGAGCGCATTGTTGGGGCCTTTGCTCAGGTAACCCAGCAGCGCGCCGTTGAGCCACACCGATACTTCATCCGCGTAGTCGACGTCGTATCCGTCGACCGACAGGCTCAGACTGTCCCCGGTCGTGGCGTCGAAGCTCACGGATAGCGACAACGGGTTCTGGTCCGTACCCCAGCCGTTGCCGAACTGGCCGGTTTCGATCTGCCCCGCTGTCAGGTGCACATCTGTCTGGGCGCCGTCGACGAGCAGGTTCGTCACACCCCAGACATAGCCTTCGGTGCGCTGGCGAAATTCAATGACGTTGGCGGTCGATGTCAACATGGCGCCCGGCAGCACGAATGCGTCGCCGCCGTTCAGCGCGTTGTTGGGACCTTTGCTCAGGTACCCGATCAGGTTGCCGTTCAACCACACAGACACCTCGTCTGCGTAGTCGATGTCGTAGCCCGTCACCGTCAGGCTCAGGTTGTCGGTGCTGGGGGCGTCGAATGTGGCGGTAAACACGAGGGGATTCTGGTCGCTGCCCCAACTGCTGCCGTACTGGCCGCTATCGACTTGGCCGAGCGGCAGGTAGATGTCGCCTCCGGCCTGATCGAGCAGCAGGTTGGTGACACCCCAGATATACCCTTCGGTACGTTCACGGAATTCGACCAGGTTGCTGCCAGCGACGAGCGCCGACGCCGGCAGGCTGAACGTATCTCCCGCATTGAGCTGGTTGTTCGGGCCGGTGCTCAGGTAGCCGATGAAAATGCCGTTGAGCCATACCGACACCTCGCTGGCGTCGTCGATGTCGTAGCCGTCCACGGACAGTGCGAGGTTCTCGGTGCCCGTGACGTTGAACGTCACGCTCAGCAATACCGGGTGCTGATCGGTACCCCAGCCGTTGCCATATTGTCCTGTCTCGAGCTGTCCCAGCGTGAGCTGCAGCCCCGACTGCGTCGAGTCGATGAGCAGGTTCGTCACGCCCCAGATATAGCCTTCGGTGCGTTGACGGAACTCCAGTGTGTTGCTGCCTGAAACCAATGCGCTCGTCGGCAGGTTGATCATGTCACCGCCGTTGAGGCCGTTGTTGGCACCCTTGCTGAGGTAGCCGATCAGGTTGCCGTTGAGCCACACTGACACCTCGTCGGCAAAGTCGATGTCGTATCCGTCCACCGACAGCGACAGCGATTCGCTGCCGCTCGCGTTGAAGGTTGCGACCAGCGCCATCGGATGCTGGTTGGTACCCCAGCCGTTGCCGTACTGCGTACTGTCGAGTTGCCCGATCGCCAGCTGCACACCGGCCTGAACGACGTCGACGAGCAGGTTGGTCACACCCCATACGTAGCCCGGCGTCGTCTGCCGGAACTCGATCAGGTTGGTGCCGGCGACTAGCGCTGCGGCAGGCAGCGTGAAGTTATCACCGGCGTTGACCTGGTTGTTCGAACCCGTGCGCAGGTAGCCGACGAATGCACCGTTCAGCCACACCGACACTTCGTCGGCATCGTCTATGTCGTAGCCGTTCACCGACAGAGCGAGGTCTTCGCTGGCGCTCGCCGTGAAGGTGGCCGACAGGGCCAGAGGATGCTGGTTGGTCCCCCAGCCACTGCCGTACTGGCCGGTGTCGACCTGCCCGACGGTGAGTTCGATCGTCGTGGTGTCTGCGCTGGGCCAATACGCGTTCAGCGCGGCGTCGAGTTGAATGCGCGGAATCGTGTAACTGCCGCGCGTGACGGGTTCACCCGTCGACTGCAAGAGCAGCAACAGCTCGCTCACACTGATGTTGGCCTGCTGCTCCTGATTCGCCTTGCTGCGCAACACGGCAAACGCCCCTGCGACGTGGGGGCTGGCCATCGACGTGCCACTCTTGGTGCCGTAGCTGAACGACCAGGGCACAGCGGCATTGATGCTCGATCCTGGCGCGTATACCGACAGCCAGGAGGCGCTGTTGGAGAAACTCGACACTAGGTCGCTGTCGGTGGTCGAGCCCACGCTCACGGCGCTGGAGATACAACCCGGTGCAGAGATGCCGGTGCTGGAACCGCTGTTGCCCGCGGCGGCGACGGTGGCAATGCCCGCCGACCGCAGGCGGTCGATCGCGGCTTTCATGCTGACATTGTCTGCGTCACACGTGCTCTGGCTGGTGTAGGGGTCGCCGCCCAGGCTCAGGTTGGCCGAAGCGATGTCGTAAACGCCGCGCAACGAATACACGTAATCGAGAGCGGCCAGTTGGTCAGACGACCACGACAGAACACACGGATTGCCGCCGCAATACGTCGGAAAATAGGAAAACACCTGGATCGCCAGCAGGTCTGCATCTTTGGCTACGCCCGATGCGCGCCCAAGGCCGTCGCCGTTGCCGACGGCAATCGATGCCACATGTGTGCCGTGGCTGCAGTCACTTGCACAGGGCTCGGCGCTGCCGGGGCCGGTCTGCTGGCCGCTGCCATTCGGGCACAACGACTCCGACTGGCCACTGCGGTTCGACGAGAAGCAGGCCTCGACGATGTTCTTGCCCATGAAATGTTCGTGATTCACGTCGACGCCGGTGTCGAGGATCGCGACCATTTGTCCGGCGCCCGTGTTGCCACCGGCCCACGCGGTGGCAGCCCCCATGACCGCAGTCGACGAGCTGAGGCTCGGTGGAACGGGGATGTCTTCCTGGATCGATACCACCTCGGGTGCGTTCAGCAGTTGTTGGAACTCGGTGCTGTCGGCCTCGATCGTCACGTAGGGCAGATTGCGCAGGCGCCGCATGCGCCCAGCAGCGACGCGTGGCAGGCGGGCGCTGAGGCGGTCCTGGATGCGCGCGATATGGCCGCGCGCGAGCTCGTCGCGTGCGGCCTCGCCTTGACGGGTTTTCGTCCCCTGGGCCGGCGTGGCCGGCATGTCGACATCGAGGCCGACGATCAATCGTACCGATTCCTGTACGTTGAAACGCGCACGCAGGTGATCATGTTGATCGGCCGTCATTTGACGCGGCAATTGCGGCGGCGCGGCGACGGCATTCCACGACAGCATCGCCATGAGCAGCAGGGACAAACGCACGAGCTGTCGGGCGTCGGGGGTTCGGGGATGGGAAAACGCCATCTGCATCTCTCTCTGTGGACGGGGGCAGCGGCCGTTTTGTCATCGCCACCCTGTATTCGCGGTTATCGGTATTCGGCGTCGCCGGTTGAGCGCGAGCGCCGGGCGCGCCACTGTGGCGCAGCCGCACCCGGTCGTCGGTCATGGCCGGCGGCGTGGATGCTGGATGTACCAAAATTCGTCCGACACCGTGCGTCCTTGAGTGGCACCTGCGCGAACTGTGCGCCGGTTCACTTGGTCCCGGAAAGCGCCGCGATTTTACACGCTCGGCGCGACGTCGACGCGTTCGCCTGCTGCAATGCAGCACGCGGTCCGGCGGGGCCTGATGGCCCGTGGGGCGGTTGTCCAGCCGACTGCGACTTGATCCACGCAAAGCCCGCTGGGTTGCCTCTATGCCGTTGACGCCAGTTCATTCTTTTCCGCGTTATCGGACGGCTTGGCCGTCACTGGCGTCTGTCGACCAAATGCTGCGCAATTGCGCCGAGAATTTCCGTGACCGTGTTTGCGCTACGGTCTCCGGACGCTGTATGCGGAGGAGAGTGGGAGGGGAATGCGGGCCTGCGATGGACGCTCTGAGCGCCCCGTGGGGCGAGTGCGCGTCTGCGATCGCCCGCGTGCCGCCGTCGCGTCGACGGCGTCGTGTGGGCGCGCCCGCGGCGTTTCGCGCTTAACGGGTTACGCCGTGTTGCTAACGGTGTCCGTCGCCTGTTCGCGGACGTCGCTGCGGCGCGCCCGACACACAGACGGCTGGTAGAGCGTTACAGATGACTTGCCAGCACGCGCGCCTTCAGGCGCATCTCATGCGAGAGTGCTGCGGCGTAGTCGAACACGCTACGCTCGGCGGCCGGAATGTAGCGCGCGTTGCGTGCAAACAGGCGGTCGACGTCGTTGGCGGTTTCGCCGTAGGCGCTGGCGCGGAACGCGTTGCTCATGTTGTCGAGCATCTGCCTGCGCTGGTCACACGATGCCACACTGACCACCTTGCCGGCCGTGCTGCCGGCGCCATAGCCGGCGAGGCCGCCGAGCGCACCCTTGGACACGCTCCCTGTCGCCGCCGTCGTGCCGACGCCGCCGACCACGGCACCGAATACCCCGAGCGGGTTCGCGCTCTGCGTGCCGGCGGCGTTGGTGACTTCGGGCAAGGCATCGACGTATCGGTTCGACCCGGGGCCGCCGGTCAGGAAAGAGCCGGCGAGGTTGATGATCTCGGTACTGCAAAGGTGGTAATGGAGCTGTGATGCGCATTGCTCCAACACGTAGCCGTTGCCGCCGTTGCCGAACACCAGTGCACGCGCCGACGCGCCGAGCGGGGCGGCCGCCAGCGCCGTGGACAGGCCACTCTGGGTCAGCTGCGAGCACCAGTTGTAGCGCGCTGCAGCGGCGCCACGCGACATCGGATTAGGGCGACCCTGGGTGCCCTGCTGGGGCGGGCTCGTGTCCTGTTGCAGGTCCTCGAGAAACTGCAGGCCCTGGCGGAAGATCTGCATGGGGTCGGTGTTGTCGGCGTGTACGGCATGACCGGCGCAGCTCAGTGCGGCAGCCATGGCGTAGTGCCCGATCCGGCAAGTCGCTTGCAGTCGTACCATGTCCACGTCCTCGTCGCCGCAGCGGCAGCAGGAGTCAACGTTCATTCAATTGTAGACAGCTGTCGCACCGCGTCACAAACCGCGGCGCTGGGAAATGGCCCGCGCGAGGCCGCACACCTTGCTTATTGGGTGCGCACGCCGGCGCGGCACGGGAGACGATCTCCGACGACCTGCGGCGCTGCGCCACGGCGGCGACGCCCTAGGGCGTTGTCGGATCAGGGGCGCGAAAGCGTGTGGGCCACGCTGCTGACGACCTGCTGCAATGCCTGATCCCACGGCATGCGGTAGGCATCGAGGCGCTGCGCCGACGAGAAAAAATATCGCAGGTCTTTGGACAGTGGCGTGTCATCGACACACAGCGGCAGCAGCGGGATGTCCTCGTCATCAGCGAGCGTGACTTCGCGCAACACTTGTTTTGATGTCACCGAGCGAGCGGACACGAGCACGACGACCACATGACTGTTGGCGATGGCACCGACGATCGCGCCCGACCACGAAGGAGTCCCCGCAGTCAGGTTGCGGTGGGCTATCCAGCAACTGCGCCCGCTTTCCTCGATGGCGCCGACGATCTGGTCGGCGATTGCCGCATCCTCGCTCGCGT
>JAGRHA010000410.1 GCA_020445205.1 Gammaproteobacteria bacterium | reverse complement strand
GTCCATTATCGTCACCCTGCTCAGCTGTGCCCTGCTCGGTCTGATTGCAACCGGCATATTCCTGCACTATCACCCGCTCGACGCGGCGCGTGTACGCCGCGTGTTCAAACCGACCATCGCCGGCAACATCGCGCTGTTCTTCGGCGCCCAGCTCGCCGTCGCATTCATCGGTGTCAGCGACGTTCTCGCCGCCCCCGCGGTCGAGGGCGCCATGGCCGGCACTTCCGAGATAAGCATCGGCATGGGTCTGGCCTTCATCGGTATCGCGTTGCCGACCGCGCTGAGCACGATCGCCGCAGGGATCGCGGTCGGGCCAATCGGTGCCGCATCGCTGGCCGCCGTATCAGAAAAGCCCGAGATGTTCGGTCGCACCCTCGTCTACCTGGGTCTTGCCGAAGGTATCGCCATCTACGGTCTCGTGTTGTCGATCCTGCTGCTCAACCGGGTCTGAGGCATGGAGCACACGCGGCAGGTCTTTCTCGGCGACGCGGCGCTGGCGACGGGGTTTCGACTCGCCGGGTTTGAAGTCTTCCCCGACGCCGACGTCGCACAGATGGAAAGACTACTCGAACAGCTTACGGCGACACGTGCCCACGCCTTTGTCGTCATCGACAGCCGGCTGGCGGAGTCGGACAGCCATCAGCTGGCCGATGTACGCCGCGAAGGTGGCCGCATCCTGCTGACACAGGTGCCACCGTTGACACATCCCGAGGCAATGCACAGCTCGGTCGACGACCGCATAAGGCAGTTGCTCGGCCTCGAGGGAGACGATACATGAGCCAGACCGCGCAACCGCAGCTCGAGGCGCTCGAAGACGCGATCATGACGCGCGCGCAGGAGCTCGCGCAGGAATTTCACGACAAGGCCGACCGCCAGCGCGACAGCATATTGCGCGATGCGGCCGAGCGCCTGCACCTGGCCGAAGAACGCGAGGTGCTGATCGCCAAGGCGGAGGCGGAACGCCATTTCCGCCGTGTCACGCAGGCCAGCGAACTGCGGCTGCAGGCACGCCTCGATCAATTGCGCTGGGAATTGGTGCAGACGGTACAGGCGCGCCTGGCGGAGCGCATGCACGGACTGCGTGCCGACCGCAACGAATACCGCGCATGGCTCGTCAAGATGATTGCCGATGCGGCACAGCGCCTGCCCGATGGCGAGCTACGCGCCGAGGCGACGAGCGACGATCTGGCATGGCTCGCCGAAGAATGGCCGACGCTGGTCGCCGAAGCCGCCCCTGGGCGCGAAATCCGGCTTGCCGAACAGGCCACCTGGGGCAGCGGCGGCGTCAAGCTGCGCACTGCCGACAATCGCGCGCAGATCGACAATCGGTTCGAAGGCCGCTTGGCGCGCTACGAAGCGCAGGTCCAACGCGTGATCCTGCAACAGTTGTTTCCGAGTGACGTCCACGCCAACGCACGCAGCGGAGGTCCGCAATGAGCGCCCAGCGGCATGGCCATATCCGCGAGATCAACGGCCCCATTCTGCGCATCCGCCTGCCCGGCGCACGCAACGGCGAACAGGTACGTATCGGCAGTCTCGATATCGTCGGTGAGATCATCGCCCTCGATGGCGAGGACGCCGTCGTGCAAGCCTACGAGTCGACCGACGGTTTGCGGCCGGGCGAGGAAGTCGAAGGTCTCGGGCACCCGCTGACCGTCGAACTCGGTCCCGGCCTGTTGCAGGGCATCTTCGACGGCGTGCAGCGCCCGCTGCAGGAGATCGCCGACCGCACGGGCGACAACATCCCACGCGGCTTGCGCATCGCATCACTGAAGCGCGATCAGG
Source organism: Gammaproteobacteria bacterium (assembly GCA_020445205.1). Classification (GTDB taxonomy): domain Bacteria; phylum Pseudomonadota; class Gammaproteobacteria; order Chromatiales; family Chromatiaceae; genus Thiosocius. Next base: position 609 of record JAGRHA010000410.1, on the reverse strand, counting down.
AGTGGCCATTCGAACCCGATGCCGGGGTCGAAACCGGCACCCAGGTCTCGCCCGGCACGCGTCTCGGCACCGTGCAGGAAACCGAGACCATCGAACACCGCATCCTGGTGCCCCCGCATATCGCCGGCGAGCTCATCGACCTCGCGCCGAGCGGTCGCTACACACTCGACAAAACGATCGCACGCGTGCGCGATGCACGCGGCGAGGTGCACAAGCTCACGCTCTACCAGCGCTGGCCCGTCCGCATCCCGCGGCCCTACCTGCGCCGCGACCACGGCGTCGAGCCCCTGATCACCGGGCAGCGTATCCTCGATACCTTTTTCCCCTTGCTCAAGGGCGGCAAAGGCGCCGTACCGGGGCCATTCGGCGCCGGCAAGACGATGGTGCAGCAACAGGTCGCGCGCTGGTCGAATGCCGACATCGTGATCTACGTCGGCTGCGGCGAACGCGGCAACGAACTGGTCGACGTACTCGAGAGCTTCCCGCAGCTCGTCGATCCACACACCGGACGCGGCATGATGGAGCGCACGCTGCTCGTCGCGAACACCTCGAACATGCCCGTGGTCGCGCGCGAGGCATCGATCTATGTCGGCATGACGATGGCCGAGT
>JAGRHA010000409.1 GCA_020445205.1 Gammaproteobacteria bacterium | reverse complement strand
TGCTGTCCTTGGGGAGAAGCAGTTCGTGTGAGCCATCCGGGTTCGTCGCCCAGCGCCGGTGTCCCGCGTTCAATCCCAGCAATTGCTCGACCGGGATGCCTGCGGCTTCCGCGGCGACGTTCAGGTCGATCGCACCGCGCGTGTCGGCGACGCTGAAATAGGGCGTGTCGGGCACGTCGGGGAGATCGAGGCCATAGTGTTCCGGGTCGGCGACGATGCGTGCCAGGGCAAGCAGCCGGGGTACGTAACGGTCAGTCTCTCCGGGTAGATCCAGGGACCAGAAATCGGTGGGTTCGCCGCGTCGGCGCGCTTTTCTTAGCGCGCGCCCGACCTTCGCCGTGCCGGCATTGTAGGCGGCGAGTGCGTGTAGCCAATCACCGTTGAAGCGCGTGTGCAGTTGCTGCAGAAATCCGATCGCTGCGTGTGTCGCGGCACGCACCGTGCGTCGCTCGTCGAACCACCAATCCTGATCGAGTCCGACCGTGCGCCCCGTCGCCGGCATGAATTGCCACAGTCCGACAGCACCGTCGGGCGAGTAGGCGTAAGGCCGGAACCCGCTCTCGACGGCAGGCAGTAGCGCCAGTTCGGTCGGCAGGCCGGCGAGTTGAATTTCGTTGAGGATGTAGTTGAGGTAGGGTTCGGAGCGCGCCATCAAGGCACTGAACGCGTTGGGAAAGCGCTGCAGGCGCTTGATCTCCTGATCGATGCGCGGGTGCTCGATGGCACTGAGCGCGAAGCCCGATCGCAGACGGTCCCATATCTGTCGCGGTTGTGGCGCGAGCCCGCTCGCATCGAGGCCATCACTCTCGCGCAGTGCAGTTGCGGCGGCAGGGGGCAGCTGTGCCTCGGCGTCGGCGCCTGAAGGGGGGGCAGGTGGTCGCGTTTGTACCCCGGTGCAGGCGCTGACCAGCAGCGCCAGCGTCACGATGATGGCGACGCCGTAGCGGTGCCATAACGTTTGCCGCGCGTTCCGAGTTTGGTCAGAATCGAGATGGTCGCCGCCGGGTCTCATGGCGTGGCACTATACGAAATGCGCGAATAGCGATCCAGCGCCGCGGGCACGATGTCACAGTCCAGCTTTTGTGAAAATGGAAAAAATGAATTGAATCAGTCAATTATTGACTGGTTTTCGAGTCCTTTGGGAGCCAGAATCGCCGCTGTAGAGCGTGACGCCATCGGCGGCATGCTGGCGGATGTGTTCGGCTACCATTTGCTGCAGATCGGCGAATTCGGCGGTGTGCCCGATCACCTCGATCGTTGCCCGATCCGACGCCGTCTGCTGGTCAGTGAAAACCCCGCGACCGAAGGCGTCGAGACCGTCACGGGCGAGGCCTGCCGATTGCCGGTCGCCGCCGACAGCATGGATGCGGCAGTGTTGGTCCACGCGTTGGATTTTTCGCCCGATCCGCATCAGGTGCTGCTCGAGGTGGAGCGCGTGTTGATCGCAGAGGGACGCATGATCGTGGTGGGGTTCAATCCCTACAGCTTGTGGGGGGTCTGGCGGCTTGCGGCGCGCTGGCGCGGCGGGGTTCCCTGGTGTGGACATTTCCTTTCCTACCCGCGACTCAATGACTGGCTGACACTGACGGGGTTCGCCGTGGAACGCATGGATGTGATGGAGTTCCGGCCACCGATGCGCAGTCAGCGTTTGGAATCGATCGAACGTATCGGCCGACAGGTGTGGCCAATGCTTGCGGGGATTTACGTCGTGCGCGCGGTCAAGCGCGTGTCACGGGTCACGCCGCTGAAGCAGCAATGGCCGCGTCTGCGCGTGCTTGGCCCGCGCGTCATCGAACCCGCGGCCCGCGAGCCGCTGGCGAAGTCGTGAGCGGGACAGCGCAGGTGGCGGATGCCGTGCGGTTGTTTACCGATGGCGCGTGCAAAGGCAACCCGGGACCGGGGGGCTGGGGAGCGGTGCTGCAGTTCGGTGGGCATGAAAAAGAGTTGTTCGGTGGTGAAGCGACGACGACCAACAATCGCATGGAACTGACCGCGGTCATCGAGGGCCTGAATGCACTCAAGCGGCCATGTGCGGTCGAGATCACCACAGATTCGCAGTACGTGAAGAACGGTATCACGCAGTGGATTCACAACTGGAAGCAAAACGGCTGGCGCACGGCTGCGCGTAAGCCGGTCAAGAACGACGACCTGTGGCGGCGACTGGATGAAGCGGTACGCCAACATCAAGTGACCTGGCATTGGGTCAAGGGACACAGCGGACACGCCGAGAACGAGCGCGCGGACGCACTGGCGAACCGCGGGATCGAACAGTTGAAGCAGCGGTCGTCATGACGCTTGCGGCGCGCTGGCGTCGTAATACCCAGAACCGACAGGGCAGCAACGGATGAGACAGATCGTACTGGATACGGAGACCACGGGCCTCGAGCCTGAGCAGGGACACCGCATCATCGAGATCGGCTGTGTGGAGCTCGTGGAACGCCGACTGACAGGCAACAATTTCCACGTCTACCTGCAACCGGATCGCGAGATCGATGCCGCCGCCGTCGAGGTGCACGGCATCACCAACGCGTTCCTCGCCGACAAGCCGCGCTTCGCTGACGTTGTCGATGATCTGATGACGTATCTGCGCGGTGCCGAACTGGTGATTCACAACGCACCGTTCGATGTCGGGTTTCTCGATGCCGAACTGGCGCGTACGTCTGTCAGCGGTGTGATCGTCGACCATTGCGCGGTCCTCGACACGCTGCAGATGGCGCGTAAGAAGCACCCCGGACAGCGCAATTCACTCGACGCACTCTGCGGCCGCTACGACGTCGACAACAGCCGGCGTGACAAACACGGTGCATTGCTCGATGCCGAGATTCTCGCCGACGTCTATCTGGCGATGACGGGCGGCCAGACGCTGTTGTCACTCGATGCGGAGCAACAACAAGACGCCGATGCGGCTGCGTCTGCGGTCGGTGTCAGACCGGTACAGCGGGAAGGATTGACGTTGCGCGTGGTGTCAGCGGGCGACGCGGAACTCGCGGCGCACGAGGCGCGTCTCGATGCGATTGCTACGCTGGCGGGTGAACCCGTGTGGCGAAGGGCGAGCGATTGACTCAGCTCGGGTGAGCCGTCAGTCGAGGCGTGCCACCGCCGCTTCCGGCACCACTAGCCGACCATCGATACGCCAACCCTTGTCAGCCGGATAAACGGCGATCTTCCACGGTGCGGGATTCAGAGGCTCTATCCGGCCACTCAACGAGCGTTCGTCGAGCGGGGTGAGTTGCGTCATCTGGTCCTGGTTGGGCAGCGTCGGGTGGGTGAGCCTGAGCGTGAGCAGGCCGGTGCCTTGCGGCAGCGGTTGGTCGACACGCAGCGTCACGGCGCCGGTGTCACTGTCGTAGGTCAGGTCGCCGGCAATCCCCAGGCGTCTTGCCGCCGCCGCGCTGTCGGCATCCTTGTGGATTGCCAGGCCTTCCTTGTAGTAGTCGTCGGTGACCAGCCCATCTTGCGTTTCGATGGCGAGATTGATCGTGTAGATCGCCGCAATTACCACACTCAAGGGCAGGCTGATGAGAAACCATGGCCAGAACTGCTTGTACCATGGTTTTGTGTCTTCGCGTGGCGGTCGCATGACTTATCGCATCACCGGGCCGAGGAAGCGCGCATGTTCGTCGATCGACAGCGCTTCGGGTTCGATTTCGGATTCGATGTGGAACATGATCTCGCTGCTCGACGCTTTCAACGCGATCGGGTCGATCTCGATGCGCAACGGCAGATCGATCACGGCACCGCTGCCGATCTCGATACCCTCGGTCTGGCCGATGACGTTGAGTCCTTCGAGGCCTGACACGCGGAGACGGTAGCGCTGCGGTTTGTCGTCCATGTTGATGATCTTGAGATTGTAAACGTTCTGCACCAGGCCTTGGTCGGTCTCGGTGTACAGCGCATTACGATCACGGATGATGTCGACCTCGAGCGGCACGCGTGTGAGCAGGGCGTAGGCCAGTGCCGCACTGACGAACGTCAGGATCACGATGTAGACGAAAATTCGCGGTCTGAAGAGGTGCGTTGGCTTGCCGACGAGCGCGTTTTCCGTGGTGTACTTCACCAGCCCGCGCGGATATCCCATCTTGTCCATGACGTCGTCGCAGACATCCACGCAGGCCGCGCAACCGATACATTGGTATTGCAATCCGTCGCGGATGTCGATGCCGACAGGACAGACCTGTACGCAGAGTCCACAGTCGATGCAATCTCCCAGGCCGACATCGGCAGACGGTGTGCCGCGTTTGCGCGATCCGCGCGGATTACCGCGTTTCTCGTCATAAGAAATGATCAGCGTGTCATGGTCGAACATCGCGCTCTGGAAACGCGCGTAAGGGCACATGTAGATACACACCTGCTCGCGCATGAAGCCGGCATTGCCGTAGGTCGCGAAGCCGTAGAAGAAGATCCAGAAGGTTTCCCAGGGGCCCAGGTTCCAGGTGACGACGTTCGTCCACAGTTCATGGATCGGCGAGAAGTAGCCGACGAAGGTGAAACCGGTCCACAGCGAGAACAGCAGCCATGCGGCGTGCTTCGCGGCCTTGATGCCGAAATAAGCTGCGTTGCGTGGGCCACGGTCGCGTTTGCGCTGGGCTTTCGAGGTCCCTTCGATCTTGCGCTCGATCCACATGTAGATTTCGGTCCACACGGTCTGCGGACAGGCGTAACCGCACCACAGACGGCCGGCCAGCGCCGTGAACATGAACAGCGCGATCGCGGCGATGATCAGCAGCATCGACAGATAGAAGAAATCCTGCGGCCACAGGGTGAGGCCGAAGATGTGGAACTTACGTGCCGGCAAATCGAACAGTATGGCCTGGTGGCCATCCCAGCTCACCCACGGCAGACCGTAGTAGATGCCGAGCAATGCCACCATGGCGAGCATCCGCAGCACTGCGAATATGCCGTGCACTTCGCGCGGATAGAGTTTCTCGCGCTTTTTGTACAGCTCGGAATCGAGTGTGGCGTCGGTTTGCTTGGCAGCGTCGGACATGGCTGGCGATTTCCTGGTCAGGATTCGTTGGTGTTGTTGGTGCGCGCCTGGCGGTTCGTCGGACGTCGGAAGTAGCACGTCATCGCGCAGCTCATCGATGTCAGCAGCCAGAAGCAGAAGAATCCGATCGTGTAGCCCCCCATGCGCGTCAGGCTTGGGAAACCGCCGATCTGGCCGAGTTCGATCGGATCAAAAATGGTGAAAAAGACAATGGTTGCGGCACTCGCGGTGATGAAGGAGGGCCACATTACCGAAATGATCTGTTGAATCAGTGGCAGCTGATTCCTGTCGGCTTGTGTCGCTGGCAGAGTCGACATTGCATGTACCTCGTTGAACCGACGGCAGCCCGCCGTCGGCGATCGATCACGTTGGTGGTGTCGCAGCCGCCCTGGATGCGTCACCGGGAGACGCTATCGTAAGGGAAAAAGGTCGCGGATGAGATTCTGAACCGGCTACCGGGCGGATGTCGTTGATAATTCGCATTATCAACGACAGAGCCGCCCGGCAGGAAGGGCAATGCCCGTGCTTACTTCTGCGACAGGCTAACGACGTAGGCTGCGAGCAGATGGACTTTCTCGTCGCCGAGCAGGTCCTTGTGAGCAGGCATCACGCCATTGCGGCCTTTGGTGATGGTCTGCTTGATGGCGCCGGCACTGCCGCCGTACAACCAGGTGCCGTCAGTGAGGTTGGGAGCCCCCAGCATCTGGTTACCCGTTGCGTCCATACCATGGCAGCCGATGCAGCCCGCGGACAAGAAGACCTGCTTGCCTGCCTCGGCCTTGGCGGCGTCGACGTTGCGGCCCGACAGGCTCATGATGTACGTGGATACCTCGTCGATCTTGGCGTCGCCGAGGTGCGCGTGCGTCGGCATGACGCCCGTACGGCCGTTGGCGATCGAAGCTGCGATCTGCTCCGGTGCACCGCCCCACAGCCAGTCGCCATCGGTCAGGTTGGGGAAGCCGCGTGAGCCGCCCGCGTCCGAACCGTGGCACTGCATGCAGTAGGTCAGGAACAGGCGTTTGCCCATCGCGCGGGCTTCCTGGTACTCCGGCTTGGCAGCCAGGTCGGTGACCGCAACGGCAGCGTACTGCTTGTAGATCGGATCGTACTTTTCCGCGGCCTTCTGCATTTCGCCTTTGTACTGCGAGCCATCGCCGGCAGCGAGCGTGTTACCCGACGACCAGCCCAGGAAGCCCTGGAACTTGCCGAGGCCCGGGTAGAGCGCCAGATAGACACCGGCAAAGACCAGCGTGATGTAGAACAGCCACAGCCACCAGCGCGGCAGCGGGTTGTTGTACTCCTGCAGCGTGCCGTCCCAGGTATGCCCCGTGACGTCGCCTTGGGCGGCCTCACCAGCGCGGCTACGCATCGTCCAACGCACCAGCCACAGGCAGGCGAGGATGTTGCCGACGGTGAGAACGATGATCCAAACACTCCAGAACTCGCTCATGACAGATTCTCCTTCTTGATGGTCGCCTGATGCCGTTCTTCATCGGCAAAGGGCAGGTTTGCGGCCTCATCAAATGCCGACTTGCGGCGCTTGCTGTAGGCCCAGACGACGATCCCGATGAACGAGATCAGCAGTATCGTGGTTTGCCACGCACGGATGTCATTGATATCCATGGTGCTCACCACTGCTTGGACGCGAGGCCCAGTCCCTGCAGATAGGCGACCAGGGCTTCTGCCTCGGTCTTACCTTGAACGGCCTTCTGTGCGTTGGCCATGTCTTCGTCGGTGTAGAGACCGCAGCTCGGGCAGGTCGCACCGATGGCGATGTTCAGCGCCTTCATCTTCGCTGCCGTGTTCTCACCGCCGAGCGTGTTCGCGCTCAACCACGGATAGGCCGGCATGTTCGACTCAGGCACCACGTCACGCGGATTGTTGAGGTGAACGAAGTGCCAGTCGTCGCTGTAGCGACCGCCTACGCGGGCCAGGTCCGGACCGGTACGCTTGGAGCCCCACTGGAACGGGTGGTCGTATACCGACTCACCTGCAACAGAGTAGTGTCCATAACGTTCGGTCTCGGCGCGGAACGGACGGATCATCTGCGAATGGCAGTTGTAGCAGCCTTCGCGGATGTAAATGTCACGCCCTTCCAGGCGCAGTGCGCTGTACCGTTCGACGCCCGGCGCGGGGGCCGTGGTGTCGGTGAGGAAGAACAACGGGACGATCTCGACCAGACCGCCGACACTGATCACCAGGAGGACCAGAATCGCCAGCAGGCCGACGTTCTTTTCTACGACTTCATGTGACATTGTCGAATCTCCTGTGAATCAATGGGCTGCCGGTGCCGGAATGGCATCGTCAGCATCTTTGGCACTGCCTTGGCCAACCGTCTTCCATACGTTGAACGCCATGATCAGCATGCCGCCGAGGAACATGGCACCGCCGAGCAGACGGACGTAGTAGAACGGATAGGTACGCTCGACCGACTCGATGAACGAGTAGGTGAGGGTGCCGTCGGCGTTGACTGCGCGCCACATCAGGCCCTGCATGACGCCGGCGATCCACATGGCGGCGATGTACAGCACGACGCCGATGGTGGCAGTCCAGAAGTGCAGTTCGACGAGTTTGGTGCTGTACATCTCGATCTTGCCGAACAGGCGCGGGATCAAGTAGTACAGGGAACCGATCGAAACCATCGCAACCCAACCGAGTGCACCCGAGTGGACGTGACCGACGGTCCAGTCCGTGTAGTGCGACAGGGCGTTGACGGTCTTGATCGACATCATCGGACCTTCGAAGGTCGACATGCCGTAGAACGACAGCGAGACGATCAGGAACTTCAGGATCGGGTCGGTACGCAGCTTATGCCAGGCGCCGGACAGGGTCATGATGCCGTTGATCATGCCGCCCCAGGACGGTGCGAGCAGGATCAGCGAGAACAGCATGCCGACCGACTGTGCCCAGTCGGGCAGTGCGGTGTAGTGCAGGTGGTGCGGGCCGGCCCACATGTAGGTCGAAATCAGTGCCCAGAAGTGCACGACCGAAAGACGGTAGGAGTACACCGGACGTTCGGCCTGCTTCGGAATGAAGTAGTACATCATGCCGAGGAACGCCGTGGTCAGGAAGAAACCCACCGCGTTATGGCCATACCACCACTGCACCATCGCATCGATGGCACCCGGATAGAAGCTGTAGCCTTTGGTCAGCGTGACGGGAACGAATGCGCTGTTGACGATGTGCAGCACAGCGATGGTCAGGATGAATGCACCGTAGAACCAGTTGGCGACGTAGATGTGCTTGACCGTACGCTTGGCAACGGTTCCGAAGAACACGACCGCGTAAGCCACCCAGACCACGGCGATCAGCAGGTCGATCGGCCACTCGAGTTCCGCGTATTCCTTACCGGAGGTGATACCCAGCGGCAGCGAGATGGCGGCCAGCAGGATGACCAGGGTCCAGCCCCAGAAGGTGAACGACGCCAGCGGTCCGCCAAACAGACGCGTCTGACACGTGCGCTGGACCACGTAATACGAGGTGGCGAACAACGCCGAACCACCGAAGGCGAAGATGACGGCGTTCGTGTGCAACGGGCGCAGGCGGCCGTAGCTCAGGAACGAAACACCGTCCCATAGGGCAAAGTTTGGAAAGGCCAGCTGAGCTGCGACTATGACACCGACGAGCATACCTACGATGCCCCAGACGACTGTCATAATCGCAAACTGGCGCACGACCTTATAGTTGTACGTGGTCTGTGACTCCATTACGCGTCTCCCAAGTGAAAAAAAATCGGCCGAAACTGCGAACGTACCGACCTGGCCGGCACACTAATGCTTTATAAGGATTCCCTACTTTGATTCAGGTCAAAAGGCTGACCTGGATCACGGCGACAACTAATTTTGTCGCTTTTGACTTGAGCTAAATCAAGTCGATGGATTGGCGTGATGACGCTCGACGTTCGTCGGGTGCACGACCATGCCGTTGAGACGCTCGAGGTCGAGGATCTGGACGTGCTTTCTTTCGACTTTCAAAATGCCTTCGTCCTGGAAGCGCGTGAACAGTCGACTGACGGTTTCCAACGCCAGGTCGAGATAGCTGCCGATTTCCTGGCGAGACATGCTGAGGAAGAAATCGGTGGCGGAGAAGCCGCGACGCTTGAAGCGTTCGGACAAACTGATCAGGAACGAGGCGACACGCTCTTCGGCCGTGCTGCGACCGAGCAGTGCCATCATCTCGGCTTCGTGGCTGATCTCCTTGCTCAACAGCCTGAACATCTGGTGCTGCAGACTGGGGATGTTCGAAGACAGGTCTTCGAGGCGGTCGAAAGGCAGCTCGCAGATCGCCGTGGTTTCGAGGGCGCGCGCGCTGCAGCCATGCTGTCCGTCCTGGATCGCGTCCAGGCCCAGGACCTCGCCCGGAAGATGAAAGCCCACGACCTGCTCATCACCCTCGTTGGTCTGCGTGAAGGTCTTCACGGCGCCGGTCTTGACGACGTAAAGATTGCGGAATGCTTCGCCAGCCCGAAACAGGTGGTCACCGCGCTGCAGTGGCCGATTGCGTTTGACGATGGCGTCGAGGCGGTCGACGTCGTCTGGGCGGAGGCCCATTGGCAGGCAGAGGGTGGAAAGACTGCAGTCTCGGCAAGCGACCTTGATTTTGTCGAGCGAAATCACATTCTTCTGCGCCACAGTGTGAATCCCGGTTCGTTGTAGGTTTACTGCGTTCAGCCCTGATTGTGCTGAGTTTTTTGACGCCGATCAATAACCTTTGTTACAGGCGAAAAAAAACCCGCCCAGGCAGGACGGGTTCTTTTCGCCAAAGGCTTACTGGCCGGCGGCCGGAGCCTCGGGTGCCATCGGTGCGGCGGGTGCGCCCCAGCCTGGACCGTAGCCACCACCATAGCCAGGACCATAACCGCCCCAGCCCGGACCATAGCCGCCCCAACCCGGAGCGCTGTAGTTGTAGCCACGGCCCCAGCCGTCGCCAGCGCCGTAGCCGTTGCCGTAACCGCGCATGTTGGTGTTGCCGCGGCCGCTCATGTTCATGCTGAAGTCACCGGCACCGGCCGCGTCGCCGGAGCCCCAACCGTCACCCCAGCCAGAGGTATTGCCGTAGCCGGAACCACGGTTGTAATTATTATCCCAGTTGTTGCCGCCCCCCCACGGACCGCCGCCCCACCAAGCGCTGGCCGACGACATTGTGAATGCAGCTGCGCCAGCGACAAGCGCTGCGCCGAATGCTTTTGCGAACTTCCGCATTGGATAACTCCTTAACAGTGCGTGCTTTTAGAGTAGATGTAGTGTGCTTCCCTGCAGCGACGATACCCATCTTGTCGATAAAGAGAGCAGTCGGCACGGACTTGGGTTCCCTGTGCCCAAGCGACCCTGACTATAGACCAAGCCAAGGGTAACCACTAGCGCGAAAAACGAAAAAATAGCGGTAAAACATTGGAATATCACGCAATGGTGATTAAGCTCGCGGTCTTACGACGAGGTCGTCCAATGCAGGCCCGAATCGCATTTCCGATTGAGTGCTGCGGGACCATCTGGTACCGTTTAATCCCGTCCGTTTCAACCTCCTCTTTGGGCCTTCCGGCGCATGGCTAAATGCATTTTTATTACGGGCGGCGTTGTGTCGTCCCTGGGCAAGGGTATTGCCTCTGCTTCGCTCGGTGCCTTGCTCGAAGCTCGTGGCCTCAAGGTCACGATGATCAAGCTTGACCCCTACATCAACGTCGACCCTGGCACGATGAGTCCGTTCCAGCATGGCGAGGTTTTTGTCACCGACGACGGTGCCGAGACCGATCTCGATCTCGGCCATTACGAGCGTTTCATCCGTACCACGATGGGGCGCAACAACAACTTCACCACCGGGCAGATCTACGACAACGTGATCCGCAAGGAACGCCGCGGCGAGTACCTCGGTGGCACGGTGCAGGTGATTCCGCATATCACCAACGAGATCAAGGAGTGCGTGCGCCGGGGTTCCGTGGATGCCGATGTCGCGCTGGTCGAGATCGGCGGCACTGTCGGCGACATCGAATCGCTGCCGTTTCTCGAGGCAATCCGCCAGATGGGCGTCGAGATGGGACATGACAATGCGTTGTTCATGCACCTCACGCTGGTTCCCTACATCCCCACTTCCGGGGAAATCAAGACCAAGCCGACGCAGCACTCGGTGAAAGAACTGCGGTCGATCGGTATTCAGCCCGATGTGCTCATCTGCCGTGCCGACCGTGAGATTCCCGAAGGCGAGCGGCGCAAGATCGCATTGTTCACCAACGTGCCGGAAAAGGCCGTCATCTCCGCGATCGACGCCGACAGCATCTACCGCATTCCGCTGATGCTGCACGCGCAGGGGCTGGACGAGATCGTTGTCGACCAGCTGCGCCTCGATGTGCCGCCGGCCGATCTCAGTGAGTGGCGCGCGGTCGTGGATGGCCTCGACAACGTCAAGGGCGAGATCGATATCGCCATGGTCGGCAAGTACGTCGATCTGACCGAGTCTTACAAATCCCTGAACGAAGCCCTGATTCACGCGGGCATCAAATCCTCGCGTCAGGTCAACATCCATTACGTCGATTCCGAAGTGATCGAGGAAGAGGGCACCGCGTGCCTCGACGACATGGACGCGATCCTCGTACCGGGTGGCTTCGGTGAAAGGGGCGTCGAAGGCAAGATCGCGGCGGCGCGCTACGCACGCGAGAACCGTGTGCCGTATCTCGGTATCTGCCTCGGCATGCAGGTCGCCGTCATCGAGTTCGCGCGCGATGTCGCGGGCATGGCAGGGGCGCACAGCACGGAATTCGATCGCAACACGCCATACCCGGTCATCGCGCTGATCACGGAATGGGTCAACGCCGACGGCTCGGTGGAGCAACGTGGAAACGAATCGGATCTTGGCGGCACGATGCGGCTCGGCGCGCAACAGTGCAAACTCGCCAAGGGTACGATTTCGCGCAGACTGTACGACAAGGACGTGATCAGCGAGCGCCACCGCCATCGCTACGAGTTCAACAATAGTTACCGCCAGGAGCTCGAAGACGTCGGCATGAAAGTCGCCGGTACGTCGATCGACGGTCGTCTCGTTGAGATGATCGAGATCCCGTCTCATCCGTGGTTCGTTGCGTGTCAGTTCCATCCCGAGTTCACGTCGACGCCACGCTATGGCCATCCGCTGTTCAGTGGCTTCGTCGAAGCCGCGCTCGCGCACCGCGAAGCGAGCGTCGGTGAAGCGGTGACGGCATGAATCTGTGCGGTTTCGATGTCGGGCTGGACCAGCCCTTCTTCCTGATTGCGGGCACCTGCGTGATCGAAAGCGAAGCC
>JAGRHA010000408.1 GCA_020445205.1 Gammaproteobacteria bacterium | reverse complement strand
GTTCCACGGTCGGCACGTTTGACGATGCCCGTCACCAACTCGCCAACGCGATCACTGAAGGCTTCGACGACCTTCGCACGTTCGGCTTCGCGCACCTTCTGCACGATGACCTGCTTGGCGGTCTGCGCCGCGATTCGGCCGAATTCAATCGAATCGATCTCGTCTTCGACGTAATCGCCAGGCTCGAGGTTTGCGTCTTCCGCGCGCGCGGCCGAGAGCGTGATCTCCGTGATCGGATTCTCCAGCACCGGCGTCTCGGCATCGTCGACGACGAGCCAGCGGCGAAAAGTCTCGTAGTCGCCCGTCGCACGATCGATCGCGACACGCACTTCGATTTCTCCGCCATTCTTCTTGCGGGTCGCCGATGCCAGTGCAGCCTCTATCGCCTGGAAAATGATCTCCTTCTCGACGCCTTTCTCATTCGATACCGCATCGACAACGAGCAATATTTCTTTGTTCATCGCTTCGCCTTCCGCCTAAAACTCTGGAACCAGCCTCGCCGAGGCGATCTGTGCAAATGGCAACCGCACGGGCTCCCCCTCCACCTGCAACAGTATGTCTTCCCCGTCGACACCGGAAATCAATCCCCTGTAATTGCTGCGCCCTTCGATTGCCGAATGCAGCCGCACCCGTGCCATCTGTCCGCTGAATCGTTTGAAGTGCGCCACTTCGAACAACGGCCGATCGAGGCCCGGCGACGACACCTCGAGCGAATAGTCGCCTTTGATCGGATCTTCGACATCCAGCACGGCCCCGACCTGATGACTGACTTTCTCGCAGTCGGCAAGCCCCACACCTTGTTCGCTGTCGATGTAGATGCGCAGCAAGTGTCCGGACTTGGGCCGCGAAAGAAACTCGACACCCACCAACTCGTAGCCCAGTGCCTCGACGGCACTGCCAACCAGCTCTCTGAGGTGTGCGGGTGCCTTGTGCATGCTCTCCGTCATCGCCCGGCGGACAAGATCGATCGCGCCAAAAACAAAAAATGGGCCATGGGCCCATTCCTGAATCATTCGCACCCGGCAACCGGCGCCGGTGCACTCTGATACAAAAAAACCCCGCTGCTGGGGTTTTCAGGACGCGGCCCCTGCGTGACCGCCGCCGTCGCCACGCCGCCACGGCGTTTCAACAGCGCCCGAAGTCTACCAGAATCTTATTAGCGGTCAAACATTTGTCGACCGCCCCACGCTCAATGCCGATATCCGCCCTCACTCCCCTCAGGGAAAGCCGGCATCGCGCGGCGGGCAAGCTCGATGAGCCGCCGCGCGGCGGCGAACGTCGCATCGTCCATCTCCGCCGCGACGTGGGCGCGCAGCCTTTCGGCGTCCGCATCGCCCTGGGTGATCGCCTGGGTCAACCAGAAATACGATTGCACGAGATCGATGGGCACGCCGCGCCCTTCCGCGAACAACAGGCCGGCGGCGTACTGGGCGTCCATGTCACCGCGCTCCGCCGCCGCAATAAGCTCAGCTGCTTTCTCAGGATCATTACGTAACAGATTGAGTCCGCTAAGATCTGCCATATACTCCGCCGCAATATTCGGCTGCAGTCGCCGCACTGGCGACTACCCCTGTCGGCTTAGTCGAACGTCAGCATCTTGGCCATCTGCGGCGCCAGCTCGTCGGACATCTTCTTGACGTCGCCGCCGAACATATTGCCCATGGCCTCGAGGTTCATCATCGCGATGTAGGTCTTACCGTCCGATTTCACGTAGACCGCGATCGTGCACGGCATCATCGCGGTCAGCATTTTGTACTCATCCTTTACCAGCAGCTCTGCCGCGGCAAAAGGCTCGCACATCTTGATCACGCGATTTGGGCCGATATCGGTGTCGGTCACTTTCATCAGGTTCTGCTGAAAATCGACCTTCCACTTGCTCGGCACCTTCCATCCCAGATCCTTGGCATTCGCTTCGAGGCGATCGAGCGTTTCCTCGAACCCCAAAGGGCTGCTGACTTCGACCAGCATCTTGAAGTCGGCGCCAGCCGCCGGACCATCGGCGGCTACGTTTGTCGCGGACAGCACACTCGCGGCCGCCAAAACCAGTGCCGACAACGCACCTCTCAAATCGATCATGGAAGTTCTCCCAATTGTTATTCGACCGCCACCACAGTGGCCATGGACCCGCCGACCCCGTGTCGCGAGCAAGCCTGTTCGAGACGGGTCGAGGCGACGCCGGCCGCCATCCTGGCTTCGCTTTCCGGCCGGTGCAAGTCTAAGATGGATCGCACCCGATTACATCCTCAGCCCCGACAGCGCGCTATCGACCTCATGACCGTCAGTGCCGGCGAAGCCACGTTCGCGACCGACAACCCAACCGTCACGGTCAGCGCCGCCGACTTATCCCGCTGCTTTCATTGCGGCCAGGAAAACGATGCCGGCGCCGCCGAGACCTACGAGGTACTGGGACGGCCTCGCCATTTCTGTTGTCAAGGCTGCCTTGCCGTCGCGCGCAGCATCGTCGATGCCGGCCTCGACGACTACTACCGCTACCGTGAAGACACCGCGCTCACCGCAGACGTCGTGCCCGATATCGTGCGGCAGCTGCACTACTACGACCATCCCGACGTGCAGCGTACGTTCGTACGCGGCGACCAGATCCGTGAGGCATCCTTCCTGCTGGAGAATGTGCGCTGCGCCGCCTGCCTGTGGCTCAACGAACATGTACTGCGCGGTCTCGACGGCGTGGTCGACGTCGACTTGGACTACGCCAGTCACCATGCGCACGTGCGCTGGGATCCGCAACGTATCAAGCTCAGCGAGATTCTGCTTGCGATCACCAACATCGGCTACGTCGCGCATCCCTACGATCCGTCGCGTCGCGAGGAACTGCAGACGCTGCAGCGCAGACGCAGTACCGAACGCCTGATCTTCGCCGGCGTAATCGGCATGATGGTCATGAACTTCGCGATCGCCGGCTACGTCATGGGACTTGGTGACGAGACCGGCGCGTTGTCGCTGTGGACCCGTATCGGTCGCTGGACCAGCCTGTTCGCGACGACGGTGCTGCTCGCCTACCCGGGACAGGAGTTCTTCGTCGGCGCCTGGCGCGATCTCCGCCATCGGCGACTCGGCATGGATGTACCGATCGTCCTCGGCCTCAGCATCGCCTACCTGGGCAGTCTGCACGCGACCTGGACGCAGCAGGGCGACGTCTACTTCGACTCGATCGCGATGTTCGTGTTCCTCGTGCTGCTGGCACGTCGCATCGAACTGCGCGCACGCACTCAGGCCACCGATGCGCTCGATCGAGTCGGCAGGATTCTGCCCCGATTCGCACGCCGCATCGATGCCGACGGCGAACACGACGTACTGGTGAGTGCGCTGAATCCCGGCGATCAGGTGCGCGTGCACCCGGGCGAGAGCGTACCGAGTGACGGCATCCTGGTCAGCGACATCGGCAGCTTCGATGAATCCCTGCTCAGCGGCGAAGCACGCCCCGTCATCCGCCAACGCGGTGACACGGTCGTAGGCGGCAGCTGCAATATCGACCAGCCCGTCACGATCGAGATTTCGCGACATTCCATGGATTCCGTGATCGCCGATATCCACCGCACGCTGGCGAGCGGACAACGCGAAGCACCCAGGTACGCCCGGCTTGCCCAGCGTGCGGCCGGGTGGTTTGTCGCCGGCGTGCTGCTGATCGCCCTGTGCACTGCCGCCGCCTGGTATCTGATCGATACGTCGAGCATCGTCCCGAACACGATCGCCGTGTTGATCGTGACCTGTCCGTGCGCGTTCGCCCTGGCAACCCCCGTTGCTGCAGCGATCACCGCGGGACGCCTCGCCGACAAAGGCATGCTGGTGCTGCGCAGCGATGCGATCGAGAACCTGTCGCAGTGCGACACGTTCGTGTTCGACAAGACAGGCACGCTGACGTCGGGGCAGTTCGGCGTGATCGAGACACACTGCGCGGGCGACCTCGACCGCACACGCGCTGCCGCCCTGGCTGCGGCCCTCGAAGCCGAATCGAATCACCCGATCGGCCGCTCGCTCGTCGATGCCGCAGGGTCGACGCCGCCGGTCGCCAGCGACGTGGTCATGCATGCCGGTCTGGGTCTGAGCGGACGCGTTGACGGCGACAGCTGGCGAATCGGGCAACCGGAATTCGCATTCGACGACCGCACGTCCGCACATTTCCATGATGCGATCGATGCGGCACGACGTCGCGGTGACCTGTGTGTCGCAATGGGTGACGAAGCAGGCAGAGGCGCTTTGTTCATCATGCGCGACCAACGACGCGCGGGTCTGCGAGAGATGATCAGCGATCTGCGCACGCGTGGCATCACCCGTCTTGCCGTCCTCAGCGGCGACCATCCCCTGGGCACCGAAACCTTTGCCGAGGGCCTCGGCTTCGATGTCGTGCTGGGCGCGCAATCGCCCTCGGACAAGCTCGCCTGGATACGCAGCGAGCAGCGTTCGGGTCGACGCGTCGCGATGGTCGGCGATGGCATCAACGATGCGCCGACACTCGCCGGTGCCGATGTCTCGGTGTCGTTCGGCCACGCCACCGACCTCGCCCAGGCCAACTGCGGCCTGCTGGTGCTCGGCGAGGACCTGCGGGCGATCGCCCTGGCACGCGGGTTGGCCATCGCATCACAGCGTATCGTACGTATGAATCTGACGTGGGCCGCCGCGTACAACCTGCTTGCCGTGCCCGCGGCGGCGTTCGGTGCCATCGCACCATGGGGCGCCGCGATCGGCATGTCATTGAGTTCGCTGTTCGTCGTCATCAATGCCTTGCGCCTGAAGGCGAAATCAAGCGACCCCGTGTCACACACCGACGAGCGCCGCGCGCACCCGTGAGCGAAGACATGCGACGCGTCGGTTTGTCGAGGCGCCAACAACACAACGACGAAGCGTGGCATCGCGCATGCCTTGTGCGGTTGCGATGCATCTGCCGGCACGGACCGGCGCTCTGCCCACCCGACCCGCGCCACGGTATCCACGCCGACGCAACGTGTTCTGTCGTTTCATCGACCAGGGGACCTGCTGCCGACTATCGTGCGACACAAAACATAACCTCGATCAAATTCCCTTTTTAGCAAAAACTTATTTGTTTACCGGGACTTTCAAACCACCCTGTGCTCGGTATATCTTTCTGCCCAACGCCGGCACGCATCCGGCACGACAACGACAATAACCACCTGCAATCTGTCCGGTTCCCATCCGCCGCCACGCCTCGCTCGACGAGCAACGGAAGGCGTGGCCATCGTTGCGACAACGGGCACCTCGGGAAACGGCGCAGGAACGATTCTTACGGAGGCACAAATGAACGGGTTTTCGAGTGACGAGGAGCGACAGATCCTCGAGGCACCGCCGCGTGGCACCTGGGCGATCATTCTCGTGATCGGCGTGGCCATGCTGCTGGGCTGGCTCTATTTCTTCTTCGGGCTGTTCATGTCGCACGGGCCAGTGGCCTGAGCGCGGAGGAGACGCGATGCATATCGATCCGTTAGAAAAGAAATGGCTGTACGTCGTTGGCTTCATGACGATCGTCATGGTCGGTTCCATGACGTTCGCCGCCATTACGATGAACCTGCACCCACCCAGCAACGTCGAAACAATCGATCCCAAGACGCTCCATCTTTCCGGTGAATTCACCGAAGACAATCTGGGCGTCACGCAGAACGCCGACGGCAGTTACATGGTTCGCATGATCGCCGCACGTTATTCGTTCTATCCGCAGATGATCGAAGTGCCCGTGGATACCGACGTAACCTTCCGGCTGACGAGCCCGGACATCGTGCACGGCGTGCACGTGCCGTTTACCAACATGAGCACGATGGTGATCCCAGGCTACGTGTCCGAGGTCAAAACACGATTCGTGCGTGAGGGCGAAGCACAGTTTCTCTGCAACGAATACTGTGGACTCGGCCATGACTACATGTGGTCGAAGCTGAAAGTCGTACCGAAAGGCTGACCTAGCGGACCTACCAAGAGAAAACGAATATGCATGACAGATCTAAATCGGTAGCGCTGGCGAACCTGTGGGTCGCATTTGCGGCGATGTTCGTTGCGATCCTCCTCGGCTTGTACCAGGTGATGAACCGCAGCGGCCTGTTTCCCGAAATCGAATCGCATGAGCTGTATTTCGCGTCGGTATCCACTCACGGCGTGCTCATGGGCTTTGTGCTCACCACGTTCTTCATCATGGGCTTCGGTTACTACACGGCGACTGCGACGCTGAAACGGCCGCTATGGAACAAGGGCCTTGCGTGGATCGCATTCTTCGTGTCGCTCGGCGGCACGGTGATGGCCGCAATACCACTCCTGACGGGTAAGGCGTCGGTGCTTTATACCTTCTACCCACCTTTGCAGGCACACCCGGTGTTCTACATCGGCGCCACGCTGCTCGTAGTCGGCTCGTGGATCTGGTGCCTGGAGATGATCATGTCGGTGGTCACGTGGAAGCGTGACAATCCCGGCAAGGTCGTTCCGCTGGCCATGTTCGGCACGACGGCCAACGCCATCATGTGGCTGTGGACCAGCGCCGGTGTCGGCATCGAGATGATCTTCCAGCTCATCCCCTGGTCTCTCGGCCTCATGGATACCGTCGATCCCGGACTCGCACGCACGCTGTTCTCTTGGACACTGCATGCGATCGTGTACTTCTGGTTGTTCCCGGCATACATCGCGATGTACACCATTCTTCCGAAGGTCGCCGGTGGACGTCTGTTCAGCGACGAGATGGGACGCATCGCCTTCATCATGTTGCTCGTGATCAGCGTGCCGATCGGTTTCCACCACCTCTACATGGACCCACAACAAGCTGCCGGCTTCAAGTTCCTGCACATGCTCGGCACCTTCGCCGTGGCAGTACCGACACTGCTCACCGGCTTCACCGTGCTTGCCTCGCTCGAAGGCGCCGGCCGCTTGCGCGGTGGCAAGGGTCTGTTCGGCTGGATCGCCGCGCTGGACTGGAAGGAACCGATGGTCGTGGCGGGCATGTTGGCCTTGTTCATGCTCATCGCGGGCGGCTGGGGCGGCATGATCAATGCGAGCTACCAGATGAACTCGCTGGTGCACAACACGCAGTGGGTCACCGGACACTTCCATCTCATCTTCGGCGGCACCACGGTCATCATGTATCTCGCCGTGGCCTACCACCTGTGGCCGAAACTGACCGGTCGTCGCCTCGCGATGCGCGGACTCGCGGTCATCCAGCTCTGGCTGTGGGCAATCGGCATGTTGATCCTCACACTGCCATGGCATGTGCTCGGACTCCTCGGCCAGCCACGGCGCATCTCGTCGACGCCCTATGACTCACCACTGGTCGAGCAATGGGACCCACACGAGCTTGCGATGATCGTTGGCGGCGCGGTGTTGGTCTTCTCCACGCTGTTGTTCGTGCTCAACCTGCTGCTTTCACACCTGTCGAAGCGCGTCGACTCGGTCAGTGACGACGACTGGGCCGTCGCCGTACACCCACCGCTGAGCCTGCCGAAGCCACTCAATGGCTACGCACTGTGGAACGGCATCGTCGCGGTCTGGATGGTCGTCGCCTACGGTTATCCGGTTCTGCAGTTCCTGATCCTCGAAACGCACGGTTCGCTGCCATGGGGGTACTGAAGACCATGAACCGCAACTGCCTCACCATTCTTCTCGCCTGCGTGGCGGCACCCGGGCTGGCGGGTGCGGAGCCGTCATCGAACGTTGCCTGGACCGTGGAAACACACAGCATGGTCAAGCATGGCAATCCCGAGATCGGCGCCGACATCGAAAAAGTCGAAACCGAGGACGTCAATGCCTGCCTCGACTGCCACGGCGAACGCGGCGCCGAGCCCGATCGCGACAAGCATCCGACGCTGGCCGGTCAGGTCGCCGCCTATACGTTCAAGCAACTGCGTGATTACAAAGACGGCAAGCGCGAGAACCGGCGCATGGAGGAAGCCGTCGAGCGTCTGTCCGACGAACAGCTCGCTGCGCTCGCGGCATGGTATGCGTCGCAGCCGACGCCGACCGTGGAGACCGACCCGGACGACAAGGTCAGCGAAGAGACGCTGCAGTTGGTGTTCCGTGGTGACAAGAAACGCCTGATCCAGCCCTGTGCATCGTGCCACGGTGAAAACGGCGAAGGCGCCATCATCGATGTACCGTCGATCGCCGGACAGAACGTGAAGTATTTTGTTCAGACCATGAAAGACTACGCGGCGGACAAGAGAACAAATGATATTTATGGGCGCATGAGAATAATTGCTAAGTCACTTTCCCGTGAAGAAATCAATGAATTAGCTTTATACTACGCGCGGCTCCCGGAACAGCCTCGGCGCACCAACCTGTTCCAGGCTTTACTGCAATAGTTTTCCGGGCCGCAACAAAAACAATCTGGTCCTCGTGACCGGATAACGGATCCTTTCCATTCCAAAGAGAGACCAGGAGGAAATATGGGCTGCACAAAGAAAGCGCTCGTCGCGCTGATCGGCTCTATCTTCGTAGCCGGCGCCTCCAGCGCGCTGGCCGGACCGAGCGCCAAAGCAATGGCAGACACCTGTGCCGGCTGCCATGGCACCAACGGGCAGAGCGTAGGCCCTGCATCACCGAACCTCGCCGGCATGTCTGCGGCCTACTTCGTCGAATCGATGAAAGGCTTCAAAGCGCTACCGAAAGACGCCGGTCACGCGGAAGACGCCCGCCCGGCGACCATCATGAATCGCATCGCCAAAGGCTACAGCGATGAGCAGATCGAGGCCATGGGCGAGTACTTCGCTGGCCTGGGCGTGTACAAGGCCAGCGTTCCGCACGATGCCGCCAAGGCCAAAACGGGCGCCGAGATCTACGACAAGGGCTGTGCCAAGTGCCATGACGAAGGTGGCGCTCTCGCCAGCGACGACGCCGGCATCCTGGCAGGCCAGTGGCTGCCCTGGCTGGAGTACTCGATGCAGGACTTCCAGTCCGGCCATCGTGAAATGCCGAAGAAAATGAAGAAGCAGGTCGAGAAGCTCAGCGATGCTGAGATCGAGGCCGTGCTGCACTATTTCGCCAGCCAGAAGTAATCAGGAGGACGACAAAAATGGCACATTTCACACGTAGAAAGTTTCTCCAGGTCGCTGGTGGTGCGGTTGCTGTCAGCTCGATTGGTTTCCCCGCCATCGTCGGTGCAGCAAGCAAGAAAGTCGTGATCGTCGGCGGCGGTGTCGGCGGCGCTACCACTGCCAAGTACATCCGCATGGCGGACCCGTCGATTGACGTGACGCTGATCGAGCCGAACACCGAGTACTTCACCTGCTTCCTGAGCAACGAAGTCCTCTCGGGCCATCGCCAGATGGAGTCGATCCGGGTCACTTATGACGGCCTCAAGGGTCACGGCGTCAACGTCGTCCACGACACCGTCACGGACATCGACGCGGCCGGCAAGAAGGTGATGACCTCGGGCGGCAAGACGTTCGCCTATGATCGTTGCGTCGTCGCACCGGGTGTCTCCTTCAAGAACAATATCGAGGGCTACGACGAAGCCGCGATGAAGGCGATGCCGCACGCATGGAAAGCCGGTGAGCAGACGGTCCTGCTGCGCAAGCAGCTCGAAGCCATGCCCGACGGCGGCGTTGTCGCCATCGCTGCACCGCCGAACCCGTTCCGCTGCCCGCCCGGACCGTACGAGCGTGCCTGCCAGATCGGCATGTACCTCAAGGCGCACAAACCCAAGTCCAAGCTCATGATCTTCGACGCAAAAGAGAAGTTCTCGAAGCAGGGGCTTTTCATGCAGGCGTTCGAACGTCATTACGCTGGCGTCATCGAATGGGTCGGTGCGGACAAGGGTGGTACCGTCACGCGTGTCGATGCGGCGACCAACACCATCTACACCGGTGACACCGCGCACAAGGTGGCTGTTGCGAACATCATCCCGGCCCAGCAGGCCGGCGCCATCGCCGCCAAGGCCGGCCTGACCGACGACAAGGGCTGGTGCCCGATCGACGGCCGCACCTTCGAGTCGACCCTCCAAAAGGGTGTCCATGTGGTGGGTGATGCTTCGATTGCCGGCCCGCTGCCAAAGTCGGGTTATGCAGCCAACTCCGAAGGCAAGACCTGTGCGGCGGCAGTCGTCGCACTGCTCAACGGCAAGGAGCCGGGTGACCCGTCGCTGGTCAACACCTGTTACTCGGTCGTCGGACCGAACGACGCCATCTCGGTGGCCATGGTGTACGACCTGAAGGACGGCCAGCTCAGCAAGGTCGACGGCTCGGGCGGTCTCACGCCGAAGGACAGCAGCCCGGAGATGCGGGCGCGCGAAGTCCAGTACGCCTATAGCTGGTTCGAGAATATCAAGAAAGACAGCTGGGGCTGATAGCGCCCAGCGCTGCAATCCAGCTTGTATCAGGGGCCCTTCGGGGCCCCTTTTTACTTCCGCATGCTCGTCGCCGACGCTGTTCGGCACTATCACGATGCCGCGCGTGGAACGCGCGAACGAAGCAATCTTCAATCGTTAGAGGTGAATCATGGAAGAACTCGAAGTGACATGGGGTCGTGCCGCTCGCATCTGGTGGAGCATTGCGTGGCGAAGCGCGTTGGCGGCAGGCGTTGTGGGCATCGCCATCGGTGTGCTCGTCGG
The DNA here is from genome assembly GCA_020445205.1 of Gammaproteobacteria bacterium. Classification (GTDB taxonomy): domain Bacteria; phylum Pseudomonadota; class Gammaproteobacteria; order Chromatiales; family Chromatiaceae; genus Thiosocius. The sequence continues at coordinate 10,362 of JAGRHA010000408.1, read as the reverse complement.
CATCGCCCTCGGTGCCGCAGGCAGGCCCGATCTGGCGCGCCAATTCGGGCAACTGCTGGGCATCGCGGTCGCGATCCCCGTCGGCATCTGGGCCGTCAAGGCGGTGTTGTCCAAAGAATACCGACAATTCCGTGTCGCGCTGATCTCCTCGACAGAAGCCACACTGGGTGAAATCGTGAGCAAGATGCGCGCGCAATAAGCTGCGCAGGCGCTTGTCGCCGTTGCGTGCACGACGATACCGGAAATATCCACCCGCTCTCGCCCTGCATGTCGTGCCTCCACAGAGGTACGACATGCCAGCAACCCGGTGATCGGCAAACCCGCGATTGCGGATTGCTCAGCCCATCGTGTTCAACACACCTTGAGCTGCAACATCTCCTCGCCGTCTTCATCGGTAAGATGAACGGCGCAGGCGATGCAGGGATCGAAGCTGTGAATGGTACGCAGGATCTCTACGGGCTGTTTGGGATCATGCAGCTCGTGATTGTCCTGCAGTGCCGCTTCGTAGGCGCCCGCCTGATCCTGCGCGTCGCGCGGACCGGCATTCCAGGTTGAGGGCACGACCGCCTGGTAGTTGTCGATCTTGCGGTCCTTGATCACCACATAGTGCGCCAGTCCTCCGCGCGGCGCTTCCATGAAGCCGACACCCTTCGCCTCGGCCGGCCAGCTCGACGGCTCCCACAGGCGTTCATTGAACGTACGTGTGTTGCCGGCCTTGATGTTGGCCATGAGGGAGTCCATCCACGACTGCATCTTGTCGGCGATCAACTTGGTCTCCAACGTCCGTGCTGCCGTGCGGCCAAGTGTCGAGAACAAGGCACGCTTGTCCGCGCCCAGATTGGTCAATGTGGAATCGACGAGTTCGCGCGTGGCATCGTCGCCCTTCGCATAGAGCACGAGCACGCGCGCGAGCGGCCCGACTTCCATCGGCTTGCCTTTCCAGCGCGGCGATTTGAGCCACGAATAACCATCGTCGACGTTGAGCTGCTTGTACGGTGTCTCGGGACCGCCGCGGCCGCTGTAATCGAACGTTGTCTCGCCCTGCCATGGATGCAGACCCTTGTCCTTGCCGTCCTTGTAGTCATACCAGCTGTGCGCAACGAACTCCTGGATCTCGGAATCGGCACGCATGTCGACTTCGTGGACCTGCGACAGATCACGATCGACGATAGCACCTGGCGGGATCCACCAGCTCGCCGGGTCACGCAGATTGCTGCCGGGCTCTGCCGACGGGAAATCGCCGAACACGAGGAAGTTGCCGAGCCCCTCACCGCGGAAGAACCAGTCCTTGTAGAAACCGGCCACGGCCAGCGTATCCGGCACATAGACCTGATCGACAAAAGTGCGCATCTTGTCGATGATCGACTGCACGAGCGCGAGACGTTCGGCGTTCACCGCCGAATCGGAATTCAGATCGATCGGGTTGGGCGTGCCGCCGACAAGGAACATCGGATGCGGGTTCTTGCCGCCGAAGATCGCATGCAACTTGACCACGTCACGCTGCCATTCCAACGCTTCGAGGTAATGCGCCACGGCCATGAGGTTGGCCTCCGCGGGCAGCTTGTACGCCGGATGACCCCAATAGGCCTTGGCGAAGATCCCGAGCTGCCCGGCCTCGACGAAGGCTTTGAGGCGCTTCTGCATGTCGGCGAAATAACCCGGCGACGCCTTTGGCCAGTTGGACAGACTTTGTGCGAGGTCGCTGGTCGCCTTCGGATCCGCACTCAAGGCCGAAACCACGTCGACCCAGTCGAGTGCGTGCAGATGATAAAAATGCATGACGTGATCGTGCACATATTGCGCCGCGATCATGAGGTTGCGGATCAATTGTGCGTTTGCCGGGATCTCGTAATCCAGCGCGTCTTCAACAGCACGCACCGAGGCGATGCCATGCACCAATGTGCAAACGCCGCAGATGCGTTGCGCGAATGCCCACGCATCACGTGGATCGCGCCCACGCATGATCAGTTCGATGCCGCGCACCATGGTGCCGGACGAATATGCGGACTCGATCTTTGAACCGTTCATCTGCGCCTCGATGCGCAGATGCCCCTCGATACGGGTAATGGGGTCGACGACCACTCGTTCTGTCATTGTCTGTTACCTTGTCTTTCCGGCCACGGTGTTACACGAACCTGCCGTACGGCGTTGCTATGAAGGCTCAGTTGGTCGGCAGTGCTTCGGCCACCAACTCCACGAGGGATTCGATGCCTTTGTCCCACCCGGATTTCATCGCACCATTGAGGAAGTTCAGCCGGCAACTGCCGCACGCCGTCACCACCGAGTTCGCACCGGTCTGCTCGACCTGTGCCATCTTGATCTTGAACGCGTTCTGCCGCAGATCGGACGCACTGTTGATCAGGAACACACCGGCGCCGCCACCGCAACACCAGTTCAACTCCTTGCCCGATTCCACTTCACGGAAATCGACACCCAGTGCGTCCAACACCCAACGCGGTTCCTCGATCGTGCCGGAATGACGGGCCAGTTTGCAGGGATCGTGGAACGTGACCTTGCGCTCGCGTCCCAGACGATTCAGCTTTAACCGCCCCGCCTTCACCTCGCGACCGAGAAACTCCGATATCGCCAATACCTCGAACGGTAGCCGCGAACCGTGTTCATTCGCCGCTTCCCAGCGCATCGAGGGATAGGCATGTCCACACTCCGGGATGATCACCGTTTTCGCATCACACGCCTGTGCCGCGGCGACGATGCGTTCCGAAGCCAGCTTCTGCACGCGTTCATATCCCGACAACAGTCCGAAGTTGGCTGCTTCATAGCCGTCTGAGCGCAACGTCCAGTCGAGCCCGAGGTGATTCATGATCTTGGCGGTCGCTATCAGGCCGTCCGTGAACAGGAGCAGGTCGATAACGCTCGTCGTGACCAGGATCTCGGCCTTGTCCCTGTCCAGCGGAATATCCACACCTGCGGCCTGCAGCTTGGCGATCGCCCCCTTCATCTGTTCGGGTCCGACGCCGAACAGCGAGTCGTGGCCACCCTGCTCCTGCTCCATGGCCATGAGCTCGGCCGGGATCACGCCCGCATTGGCCATCCCCTGGCGCATGACATTCACCATGGCGGCGATGTTGATGCCCATCGGGCACACCATCGAGCAGCGACCGCATTCTGTGCAACTGTCGTACACCAGTTCCTGCCACTCGTGCAGGTCATCGACGGTGATCTCATCGGTGTAAAGACGATGCAGCCAGCGCAACGGCGACAACTCGCGCCGGTAGACGCGCTTGAGCAGATCGAGCTTGTGCACCGGCGCATATTTCGGATTCTGGGTCGGTACGTAGAAATGGCACGCGGACGCGCAGTGACCGCAGTGGATACACGACTCGAGATCGACCGCCATGCGACTGTCGAGCTTGCGTACGAAGGTTTCAGTCGCCGCGTGCACGCGTTCCGCGTCGCTCATCTGTGGCGGCTGTGCATTGTTCCCCAGCTGCGGCAGCATCTGGGCGAACTGCTGAAACATCTGCATATCGATTGTCATGCCTTTACTCCCCGCCGCTGCAGCGTCGCCCCGAGCTGAGCACGAGACGGTATCCAGGCCACCGCGTGGAACAACTTGCCGAACGGGAACCAGATCAGCATCGCTTCGACGCTGAGGATGTGGATCGCCAGCACGGTCTGATATGGCCCACCGACATGGGCATAGGCCATCATCCCCGTCACGACCGGGATCAAGGTGACCAGCAAGCTGATGTAGTCATCTGCGGAGCTGATCATCTTCAGCAGTGGCGTGTTCCAACGCCGCACCAACAGCGCGACAAGACTCGCGACAGTCAGCACACCGGCCGCCATCACCAAGTTGCTCGGCAGGCCCGGCCACGATACGCCGAACACGCTGTCGAAGAACAGAATGTGCGGGGTGAACAGAAACACGACGATCGCGAGGCCGATGTGCATCACGAAGCCCAGCACGACGGCCAACATGGCATTGTCGTGAAACTCCTTACGCGGCACGAAGCGGCTGAACACGGTGCGCACGCCACCACTGACGGTGGCGTCGGAGCGCGGTTGTGACAGGTCGGTTTCACGCCGGATCAGCAACGCGCCGAGCAGCCGCCAGAGCGTGCCGGCGACGAGGATGATCAGCGACCATTGCAGCGCAGGGCCGCGGGCAAAATCGAGCAAGGTCATGCGTCCTCCTTATTGTCGGCGCGTGCCTGGCGCACACGTGCACCCATCGCCGCTGCGACACCGATCGCCGCGCCGACGCCAGCGGCGAGAGCAATACCTTCTGCCGAATCGTGTGTGCCTTTGGACAGGGCGTCGTAAAACCCGCCCTTGTCCCAGAATCCGGGTTCGGAACAACCGATGCATCCATGCCCGGAAGCGATCGGGAAGCTCGTACCTTCATTCCATCTCGTCGTGGCGCACGCGTTGTAAGTCACCGGGCCTTTACAGCCGAGCTTGAACAGGCACCAGCCTTCGCGTGCACCTTCGTCGTCGAAACTCTCGGCGAACTGTCCGCGTTCGTAGAACGCACGCCGGTAACAGCGATCATGGATAGATTCGCCGTAGAACACCTTTGGACGATTGAGGTTGTCGAGTTCCGGCAGTTTGCCGAATGTCAGGAAATGCGCGAGGACACCGGTGATGACAGTCGGGATCGGTGGACAACCCGGGACATTGACGATCGGCTTGCCGCTGATGATCTCGCTGACGGCAGCCGCACCGGTGGGATTCGGGTCCGCCTTCGGCAAGCCGCCGAATGCCGCGCAGGTACCGACAGAGACGATTGCCGCCGCGCCTTCGGCGACCTCGCGCAACATGGCAAGATTCGTGATACCGGCGATGGTCGAATATACGCCGTCATCCTTCAGCGGAATCGAACCGTCGACAACCAGCAGGTACTTGCCCCAGTTGTCCTTCATCGCGGCTTCGCGTGCGTGTTCGGCGGCGTCACCCGCTGCCGCCTGCAGGGTGTGATGATAATCGAGTGAGATATGGTCGAAGATCAGCCCTTCGATCGTCGGCGCGTGACTGCGCGTCAACGACTCGGTGCAGCCGGTGCATTCCTGAAACGACAGCCAGATGACAGAAGGTCTCTTCGCTTGCTCCAGTGCGGCGGCGATCTTGGGAATCATCATGGGCGGCAGTGCCATCATCGACGCTGTCGCAGCACAGAACTTCATGAATCCGCGGCGACTGATGCCGCGTTCACGCAATCGTTCGGCCAGGGTCTTTTCGTCACTCATCGAACAACCTCGTCACGAGTCCGGGAGGTTCAGGTTCATCGCGCGCAGCACCGCGAGCCCGTCGGCGATATCGTCGATCGGGGCACACAGGATTTCGGGTACACGCGCGACATGGAGATGCAGGGTCAATCGGCGTTGTTCGGCGTCCTGGTGTTCGATCAACCAAACGCCGGCAAAGCGTGTCTCTTCGATACGTGTGGGGCCAAAGGCATCGAGGGTCGCTGCGACCTCGCCCACGCCGAGCCGCTCACGCAGGTCGGCTTCATCACGTTCACTGAACGGCATCGCACCGAGATCTATCGTGGTCTCTTCGCCCGCGGCCAGCAGATGCTCGACGGCCTGCTGCAATTGCACGAGTACAGGCTGCAGGTTGTCGGTACGGAAGTCCTGGGAAGGCCCACCTTCAACCCTTACCGGAATCGAATCCAAACCGCTCATTGACGGGGCGCGTTACCAACAATTCTTGATATGTCTCAATCTATACCATTGAGCCGATCCACATCTGACGCAGGTCAACTACCTTGCTTTATGTCGTCATCAGGGATGCCGCCAGCGCTCGACCAGCGCCAGCGCCAACGCTGCCGCGTCGGGAATGACGGCCGCCACGCAAGCACTGGGTGCTTCACCCCAACCGAGTTCGGCCGGTTCAATACCAATCAACGCGCGACGCTGTGGGAAGGCGCCTGACAGGCGTGCGATATCGAACAAGTCCATCAAGCCGACTTCATGCACGCTCTGCCGGTTACCTGTCAGATAGCGATCCATTGCGTCGCCTTCGAGACAACGCAACGTTCCCGGTGGTTCGCCGAACCTGGCAGCATCGATCACCACCAGGTTGGCATGATCGGCGATCGGCCCGGCCAGCGTGAAGCTCAGTGTGCCGCCGTCGAGATAGCTGACATCAGTGACATCGGCAAAGCGATCGGCCAGGTAATCCACGACGTGCACACCAATACCTTCATCGCTGAGCAGGTTGTTGCCGATCCCGAGAATCAGTGTGTTGCGCCCGTGCATACCGCCTGTCTTCAGCTGGTCAATCTCACGACGAGGACGGTAAACTAGCAAATTATGTGTCTTGGCATCCCAATGCAGATCAAACGGATCGACGGATTCACCGCGACCTGCGAGGCCAAGGGCGTCACGCGTGACGTCAGCCTGTTCATGTTGCAGCATGAAACGTTCGCAGAGAACGATTTCGTTGTCGTACACCTTGGATACGCGATCCAGAAGGTCGGCGCCGACGAAGCGGCCGCCGCGTGGGAGGTTTACGACGAAATGCTCGCGGCATCGACGACTGGCACACCCACGTCGTGATGACCCGCTGAGCGGCAGCAACCTGGATCACACTCACCCACGAACGAGCCCGCCCCGGAGTACCCGCATGAGCGCTGAACGCGAATTCGTCCCCTTGAACCTAGCCCTGCTCACCATCTCCGACACGCGTACCGCGGCCGACGACAAGTCGGGGGCCACGCTGAAACGCCTGGTCGACGAGGCGGGGCACCGGGTTTCCGAACAGACCATCGTGCGCGACGACGTCTACCAGATTCGCGCCGTCATCTCGCGCTGGATCGCCGACCCGGACATCCAGGCCGTAGTCACCACGGGTGGCACGGGCATCACGGGCCGCGATGGCACACCGGAAGCCGTCGCACCGCTACTGGACAAGATCATCGATGGCTTCGGCGAGACGTTCCGCATGCTGTCGTACGACCTCATCGGCACCTCGACCATGCAGTCGCGCGCCGTCGCGGGCGTTGCCAACGGCACCTTCGTGTTCTGCCTGCCGGGTTCAACTGGCGCCTGCAAGGATGGCTGGACCAAGCTGATCTCGCACCAACTCGACTATCGCACGCGTCCGTGCAACCTCGTCGAGTTGATGCCGCGCCTGCTCGAACGCTGAACGAATCCGCGACTACGAAAGGTAGCTTTTCTCGACCCTATCCGGCGTGATGATGCCGTACACCCGGTAAATACCGGGTGCGGTCATGCGTCGCACGATCAACGCTTCAGCGGCGGTCTTCTCGAACATGTCCCACGCCTCGTGCAGATTCGCCTGCACTTCAATGTTGTGTGCATCGAGCCGCTCCCCCGGTATCGACAGCAGATCGATGGTGGTCTCGGCATCGGGGTCACTGTCGTTGCGGACATCATCCGCGGCGAGGTGGCGCGCGAGATCGGCTGCGGGCATGACGACCTGCGCCTGCTCGGTATCGATCAGCAGGTACAGGGGGTTGTCGGCGAGCGCTTTGCGCGCGCGCGTCAGATCGGGGTTGCGTTCGATACGCGCGAAGCGCCGCTCCATCACGCTTGCCACACCGATGCGACGCAGCGCCTGGTGCACAGGTGCCGCGACATAGTCGAGTCCGTTCGCACGCAACATGGTAATGAACAGCGAGTCCTTGCCAAACACCTCGCTCGCGGTGATCCCGGCAACGACCACGGCCAGCATGCCGGGCATGATCACTTCCGGCTGATCCGTGAGTTCGAGCATTGCCACGAGTGCCGCCAGCGGGGCCTGCAGACTCGCCGACATCATCGCACCCATTCCCACCAACACGAACAGGCCCGGATGATCGCCGAGCTCGACCGAGGTGAGCTCGGCGATGCCCGCAACCGCCGCCCCAAGCATCGCACCGATGAACAGCACGGGGCCGATGAGGCCACCGGGCACACCGAGCCCGATACACAACGAGGTCGCCAGCAGTTTGCCAAACAGCAATGCGAGCAACAGACCAACGGCGAGACCGCCGTTCAGCGCGACGCCCACCGTGTCGTACCCGATACCCATGACCTGCGGCAGTACCTGCGCGATCACCCCAACGCTCAAGCCCGCGAGCAGCATGCGCCAGTGCAACCCGATCTGCTTTGCACGCTGGCCGACCGTCTGCACCGATTGCACGAACAATGCCGACACGGCACCGGCGAGTACGCTGATCAGCAGCACCAATCCCAGCTCGGCGAGATCGGCCGAATGCAGCGGCGGAATCGAAAACGCGCTGTAGTCACCGAACACCCGGTTGGACAGCGTCGTCGCGGATACCGCTGCCAGAATCACCGGGATGAAACTGGCAACGGTGTATTCCATCATTACGACTTCGAGCGCGAACACCACGCCCGCAAGAGGCGTGTTGAACGATGCTGCGATGCCGGCGGCCGTGCCGCAGCCGACGAGCGTGCGTGTGACATTGTGCGGCAGCGTGAAGGCCTGTCCGAGCAGACTGCCGGACGACGCACCGAGGAAGATGTGCGGGCCTTCGCGGCCAACGGAATGACCGCCGATGATGGCGATGGCGGCACCGAAAAACTGCAACAGGAACGCGCGTGGCGTGCACCGCCCCTGGTGGTAAGCCATGCGCTCCATGACCCGCGCCACGCCGAGCACATGAATGCCGCGCGCAAACCAATGGAACATCGCCGCCAGCAATACAGCTGCCACCAGCGGCAGCAGTATCCGCATGGGGGCCGCAAGCGCCTCGTAGTTCTCGGGGCCTTCACCCGGCAGCAGAGCTTCCTGAAAACCTTCGACGAACAACCGGAACACGACGATCACGGCACCGGCGAGGAGCCCGGTCAATAGCCCCAGTCCGGCCAAGGGCAGCAACGCATCGGGTCGCGCGAGCCGCAAGCGCAGCTGGTCCAGCCATTCTTCAGATCGCGACCTAATCGATGTCAGCTTGCCCAACACAGCGCCCCAAGTTCGACAGATTCACCGCAAACCGCATCCACTTCATTCACCGGCGCGGCGCAATCCGCGCTTGGCGACTGCGCCACCCACGGCAGTAGCAAAACCCATGGCACCCCCAGGATCGGTCCGAAATACGCCACATACTGTCGGAGATTGGCGGCGCGCTTGCCGATTTTTGCACAATGCAGGCCACATTTCGCCGCGTGTCGCCATCATGCGGACACGTCACGAATTGCGGTGCAATTCCTCGTCGCAACAGGGGTTTGGATTAGCCTGCCCAATTCGCAATATCGGGATTTTTCTGTTAAGAAAGAGTTCACCAGCGCGGACAGGTTGTCCGGTTCCCATCGATGCCCGGGCGTTGGTCGCAGAACAAGAAACCACGTGGGCCACAGTCTGGTGCGCCTGATCACGACGTACAGGTGTCACCCAGGGCACCCATCGAACGAGGAGGAATTGAAATGATTTCACGCAGACATCTCATAGCCGCAGCACTCGCCACGGGTCTCGGCGTCGGTTACGCCGGCACTGCGAGCGCACAAAGCTTCATCACCATCGGCACAGGTGGTGTCACCGGCGTCTACTACCCGACCGGCGGTGCCATCTGTCGCCTCGTGAACAAGGGCCGCAAGGAACATGGTATCCGTTGCTCGGTCGAGTCGACGGGCGGTTCGGTCTACAACCTCAACACGATCCGTGCCGGTGAACTGGACATGGGCGTCGCCCAGTCCGACTGGCAGTACCACGCGTACAACGGTACCAGCAAGTTCGAAGACCAGGGTCCCAACAAAGACTTGCGCGCCGTGTTCTCGGTCCACGCAGAGCCGTTCACGGTCGTGGCACGCAAGGACTCCGGAATCAAGACGTTCGACGATCTCAAGGGCAAGCGCGTCAATATCGGCAACCCGGGATCGGGGCAGCGCGGGACGATGGAAGTCGTGATGGCAGCCAAAGGCTGGACCACGAACGATTTCTCGCTGGTCTCCGAGCTCAAGGCGGCCGAGCAATCGCAGGCGCTGTGTGACAACAAGATCGACGCCATGGTCTACGTGGTCGGCCACCCGAACGGCTCCATCAAGGAAGCGACGACTTCGTGCGACACGATTCTCGTCCCCGTCGATGGTGCCGCGATCGACAAGCTCGTCGCCGACAACTCGTACTACCGCAAGGCCGTCATTCCGGGCGGCATGTACAGCGGCAGCCCGGACGACGTGGCCACGTTCGGTGTCGGCGCCACCTTCGTCTCGTCGACCAACACACCGGCGGATACGGTGTACCAGGTCGTGAAGGCGGTATTCGAGAACTTCGACGATTTCCGCAAACTGCACCCGGCGTTCGCGAACCTCAAAAAAGAGGAAATGGTCAAGGACGGCCTGTCAGCCCCGCTGCATGACGGCGCCGCCAAGTACTACAAGGAAGCCGGTCTGATGTAAGCCGGCATCCCGCCCGGGCCGTGTCCCGGGC
>JAGRHA010000407.1 GCA_020445205.1 Gammaproteobacteria bacterium | reverse complement strand
GCACAGTGGTGTCGTCTACCCGGTCGAGCGTGACCCCACCCGCTTCTTCGAAGCCGTGGGAGAACTCAAGCACAGCGATCCGGACTTGTATGCGCGCCTGAACGTACGCTTCCGCGCGCCGTTCAATGACGACATGCTGCGCGACTTGTCGGCACGCTGCGGTGTCGAGGATGTCATCGAGATCCTGCCGCCGATCGATTACCGAGATGCCCTGCAGGAGATGTGCAGTGCCGATGCGCTGCTGGTGCTGCAAGCCGCGAACTGCAATTCGCAGATCCCGGCAAAGCTCTACGAGTATCTGCGTGCACGGCGCCCCCTGCTGGTGCTCACGGATCCCGACGGTGACACGGCGACGGCAACGCGCGCAGCTGGCGTCGATGCGATCGCGAAGCTCGACGACAAGGGCGACATCCTAGCGCTGTTGCGACGTTTCCTGCAGCACCCGAATGCGGGCACGCTGCCGACGGATGCCGCGATCGCCGCAGCATCGCGCCGCGAACGCACGCATGAATTGGCGCAACTGCTCGATCGTGCACTGAAGGTGGGTTGACAGGATGCGTTGGCTCAACTCGCTGAAAGAGACGTTCCGCACCCTGGGGGTGCGAAACGGATTGTGGTTGATCGTGCATCGCGTACTCGGCAAGGTGAGCAAGGGCCGGGCAAGGGTTTTCCGTTATTACCTCGTCGCGCAACCCATACCGCAGGTTGGCAACGGACAATTGCGTGCGACCGCGAGCAGTGTGGTACGGCGTGTCGAGGGCGACGATCCGCATGTCAGCGATTTCCCGCGCCCGCATCACGTCATCGCCCGTCGCTTCGATAGCGGGGCGCACTGCTATGTGGCAGAGGTCAAAGGTCGTTTCGCAGGTTACCTGTGGCTTGCCTACGGTGGCTACGACGAGGACGAGGTGCGCTGTCGATTCGAGTTCGTCGAACCCGCTACCAGTGTATGGGACTTCGATGTCTACGTGGTGCCGGAATTCCGCATGGGGCGTACGTTCGTGCGGCTGTGGCAAACGGCCAACACGGAGCTGGCATCGCAGGGCGTCGCGTGGACGTTTTCACGTATTTCCGCGTTCAATCCGATGTCGATGTCATCGCATCAGCGTATGGGAATGCGTTCGCTGTTCATGGCGACGTTCCTTTGCATCGGGCCCTTGCAGGTCGCCATGATGGGTGTCGCCCCGTTCGTTCACATCGGTTGGGCGCCGGGGCACCGGCCGTTGCTCAAGCTACCTTTGCCGGAAGCGGCGTGAGCAGGTGATGTGGCCGCGCTTCGAAATCGGGTTGGTGAAAATGCCGCGGCGCAAATGTCGCCCGCTACGGCCGTCGAGTAGCGCGCGATGCGCACGGGCGATGCCCGCGGTCGGTGCGCCGGTCGCCTGCCTGATTGGATACCAGCGCAGGCTTCAATTCGGCAACGGGCAAACTGAATCGGGGATTCATCGATATGCCGATACGTGACATAGCCCTGTCTGTCTTTCTCGCAGGCACGCTGCCGTATGTTTTCCGCTACGCGTTCATCGGCATATTGTTGTGGACCTGGATCGGTGTCATGAACCCCCACAAGCTGGCATTCGGGTTCATGTACGACGCACCGGTGGCGATCGTCATCGGCCTGATCACGCTGTCGTCTTTGTTCACCACGCGCGATCGCGTGAAGCTGCAGCTCGCACCGCCCCTCGTCTTTGCGGGTCTGTTCGTATTGTGGACCTGTGTAACGACGATCTTCGCGTTCTTTCCCGAAGAGTCGTTCCTTCAACTGCAGAAGGTGCTCAAGATCCAGATCATGCTGTTCGTGACGGCGGCCGTGTTGTACAAGTGGGAGCACATCCGCCTGTTCATCTGGGTCAACGTGCTGTCGCTGGGCTTTTACGGCGTCAAAGGCGGCATCTACACGATCACGACGGCCGGCGGGGGACGTGTATGGGGGCCGCCGGGAGGCTTCATCGCCGGTAACAATGAGCTCGCGCTGGCGCTCATCATGGCGATCCCTTTCATGCATTACCTGCGGCTGACCACACCTTATATCTGGGTCAAGCGCGGTTTGCTCGTGATGATGGGTCTGACGGCCATTTCGGCCCTCGGCTCGCAGTCGCGCGGTGCGCTGCTCGCGATCTCGGCGATGGGGCTCGTGCTGTGGTGGCGTTCGCCCAACAAGCTCATCAGTGCCGTGATCGTCACGACGCTCGCGCTGTCGATCTGGAACTTCATGCCGCAGTCGTGGCACGACCGCATGGATACGATCCAGAGCTACGAAGAAGATGGTTCGGCGATGGGCCGGATATTCGCTTGGCAGACAGCCGCCAACCTTGCCAAGGACCGTGTGTTCGGCGGTGGCTACGATATGTACTACCAGTCCGTCTTCTCGATATACGCACCGCGCGTGCTCAACTCCCGGTTCGACTCAACGGTCGCGCGCGCAGCGCACAGTATCTATTTCCAGGTTCTCGGTGAACACGGATTCATCGGCTTGTTTCTGTTCGTGATGGTGTGGGTCAGCGCATGGCGGCTCGCAGCGCGATTACGACGCGGGACGCGCGATAACCCGGATGAGCAGTGGCTGTACTACTTTGGAAGCATGGCACAAGTCTGTCTAGTCGGGTGGGTATCCGGTGGTGCATTTCTGAGTCTTGCGTACTGGGACTTCCCGTACAGCATCGCTGTCGCGCTGGTGGTTGCCCAACGTTGGCGTAACGAACACAAGGAGATGCCGGAGGTGAACCCGCCGGTACCGCCGCAAGACCTCAGCAAACTGAATTTCCGTCAGCGCGTGGTATGGTGGATCAGGTCGGCCTGAGCCGGCGGAAGCGTCGCCACCGTAACGCGTGCCATCACGATTGCTCGCCGGCTGAAACCGTCACGGCGTCGATGAGTACTCGCAGTTCATCGATGGTTCGGTCCCACGAGAACTGTTCGGCATACTTCCGTGTGGCGCCGATCGAAGGGTAGTGTTCACGCAGGCGACGCACGCCTTCCGCAATGGCCGCCGCATCGCGGCGCGCGAGCAGTACGCCCGCTTCGGGCGCGAGCATGATCTCGGGTACGCCTCCCACGTTCGTTGCG
>JAGRHA010000406.1 GCA_020445205.1 Gammaproteobacteria bacterium | reverse complement strand
CCCATGCTGCGCACCCAGTTCTTCATCGTCATGGGTCTGACCGACGCCGTGCCGATGATCGCTGTCGGTCTGGGCATGTACGTTCTGTTCGCACTGGCCGGTTAATCCGCACGAACGAACTGTTTTAACTCGTCTCAACGAGGTTTCGGGATGAATATCAACCTGACTCTCATTGCCCAGCTGGTGTCCTTCGCGGTGTTCGTTTGGTTCACCATGAAGTTCGTATGGCCGCCGCTGGTCAAGGCGATGGACGAGCGCAAGGCCAAGATTGCCGAAGGTCTCGCGGCTGCAGAACGTGGTCAGCACGAGCAGGAGCTCGCGCAGAAACGTGCCAAGGATACTTTGCACGAAGCCAAGCAGCAGGCCGCCGAAATCAAGGCAAGCGCCGAAAAGCAGGCCGCGCTGATCATCGAGGAAGCCCGCGACAAAGCCAAGGAAGAAGGCAATCGTCAGCTCGCGGCAGCCAAGGCCGAGATTGCGCAGGAAACCAACAAGGCACGTGAAGTGCTGCGTGCCAAGGTCGCCGAACTGGCGGTCATCGGTGCGGAAAAGATCCTGCGTAAAGAGATCAACGCCGACGCGCACCAAGACATCGTCGAATCCGTGGCCAACCAGATCTAAGGCAAGCGAATGGCTGGAGACGCTACAACTATCGCCCGACCCTACGCCGACGCCGTGTTCGCGCGTGCGGTCGAGACCGACAAACTCGATCTGTGGTCCGACATGCTCGGCCTGCTCTCGACAGCGGCACAGGACCCGGCTTTGTCGGGCCTGATCGCGAGTCCGAAGCTCGACAGGTCGCAGATGATCGAGCTTATGCTCGACATCGGCGGCGGTCGGCTCAGCGACGAAGGTCAGAACCTCGTCCGCCTGCTGGTCGCCAACGACCGCCTGTCGGTGCTGCCGGAGATCGCTGTGCATTTCGAAAAGCGCCGCGCCGAGCACCAGGGCACGCTGGATGTCGAGGTCGCCTCCGCATTCAAGCTCATGCCGGCCCAGGAACAGCAGCTCGCCGACGCGCTCAAGCGCAAGCTCGGCCGCGATATCCGTATCACCAGCACCGAGGACCCCGAGTTGATCGGCGGCTTCCGTCTGCGTGCCGGTGACATGGTCATCGATGGCTCCGTAGCCGGGCAGCTGGGCAAGCTGGCAAACGAATTAGGAATCTAATCGGGAAAGCAACCATGCAACTGAATCCCTCCGAGATCAGCGAGCTGATCAAGAGCAAGATCGAAAAATTCGATCTGACGACTGAAGCTCACAACGAAGGTACTGTGGTCTCCGTGACCGACGGTATCGTGCGCATCCACGGCCTCGCCGACGTCATGTCGTACGAGATGCTGGAATTCCCCGGCAACACCTTCGGACTGGCGCTCAACCTCGAGCGAGATTCGGTGGGTGCGGTGGTGCTCGGCGATTACAAGCACATCTCGGAAGGCGATGCGGTCAAATGTACCGGCCGCGTACTCGAAGTGCCGACCGGCCCCGAACTGCTCGGCCGCGTAGTCGACGCACTCGGCCAGCCGATGGACGGCAAAGGTCCGATCAACGCCGCCGCGTCGGCGCCGATCGAGGCGATCGCCCCCGGCGTTATCGCCCGTAAGTCGGTCGACCAGCCGGTGCAGACCGGCATCAAGGCCATCGACGCGATGGTTCCGGTCGGCCGCGGCCAGCGCGAGCTCATCATCGGCGACCGCCAGACCGGTAAGACCGCCATCGCGCTCGACGCGATCATCAACCAGAAAGGCACCGGCGTTAAGTGTATCTACGTCGCT
>JAGRHA010000405.1 GCA_020445205.1 Gammaproteobacteria bacterium | reverse complement strand
GGCCGTTTCCGTCAGAACCTTCTGGGTAAGCGCGTGGACTTCTCGGGTCGTTCGGTCATCGTGACCGGCCCGGAACTGAAGCTGCATCAGTGCGGTCTGCCAAAGAAGATGGCCTTGGAACTGTTCAAGCCGTTCATCTTCTCCAAGCTGCAGTTCCGTGGCCTGGCGACGACGATCAAGGCTGCCAAGAAGATGGTCGAGCGCGGCGCGCCCGAAGTGTGGGATATCCTCGAAGAGGTGATCCGCGAACACCCGGTCATGCTCAACCGCGCACCGACGCTGCACCGTCTGGGCATCCAGGCGTTCGAGCCCGTGCTCATCGAAGGCAAGGCGATCCAGCTGCATCCGCTGGTCTGTACCGCGTTCAACGCCGACTTCGACGGCGACCAGATGGCGGTCCACGTACCGCTGTCGATCGAGGCGCAGCTCGAGGCACGCACCTTGATGATGTCGTCGAACAACGTGCTGTCGCCGGCCAACGGCGAGCCCGTGATCGTGCCGACGCAGGACGTCGTACTTGGCTTGTACTACATGACCCGTGCACGCGTGAACGCGCGCGGCGAGGGCATGGCGTTCAGCGGCATCGCCGAAGCGCGTCGTGCCTACGAGACCGGTGCGGCGGATTTGCACGCCAAGGTCAAGGTGCGTATCACCGAGCGTGTGCGCAACGGTGACGACGAGATCGTCGAGTCGACCGCGCTGCGCGACACGACGGTCGGTCGTGCGCTGCTGTGGGACATCGTGCCCGACGGTATGCCGTTCGATCTCGTCAACCAGGCGATGACCAAGAAATCCATTTCGCGTCTGGTCAACTCGTGCTACCGCCGCCTGGGCCTCAAGGACACGGTCGTGTTCGCGGACCAGTTGATGTACCTCGGGTTCCGCCAGGCCGCCAGGGCCGGGGTCTCGATCGGCGTCAACGACATGGTGATCCCGCCGGAGAAGGCACAGATTCTCGCCGATGCCGAAACCGAGGTGAAGGAGATCGAGAACCAGTATTCCTCGGGTCTGGTCACCAACGGCGAACGCTACAACAAGGTCGTCGACATCTGGTCGCACACGAATGACCAGGTGGCACGCGCGATGATGGGTCAGCTCGGTAAGGAGCGCGTCATCGATCGTGAAGGCAAGGAAGTCGAGCAGGACTCGTTCAACTCGATCTACATGATGGCCGACTCCGGTGCGCGTGGTTCCGCCGCGCAGATCCGCCAGCTCGCCGGCATGCGCGGCCTCATGGCCAAGCCTGACGGTTCGATCATCGAGACGCCGATCACCGCCAACTTCCGTGAAGGCCTCGACGTTCTGCAGTACTTCATTTCGACCCACGGCGCCCGTAAAGGTCTGGCCGATACGGCGTTGAAGACGGCGAACTCGGGTTACCTGACCCGTCGCCTGGTCGACGTGGCGCAAGACATGGTCATCACCGGGGTCGACTGCGGCACCGAGCAGGGTCTGCTCATGCAGCCGATCATCGAGGGTGGTGATGTGGTCGAGCCGCTGCGCGAGCGTATTCTCGGTCGCGTCGCTGCAGTCGATGTCATGCGTCCGGGCAGTGACGAGGTCGTGTGCGAGGCCGGCACGCTGCTCGACGAGGGCGAGGTCGATCTTCTCGAAGCGGCAGGTGTCGACCAGGTCTTCGTGCGCTCGCCGATTACCTGCGAAACGCGCCACGGTATCTGCGGCAAGTGCTACGGTCGCGACCTTGCGCGCGGTCACGAGGTCAACATCGGCGAGGCTGTGGGTGTCATCGCGGCGCAGTCGATCGGTGAACCCGGTACCCAGCTCACCATGCGCACCTTCCACATCGGTGGTGCGGCATCGCGTTCCGCTGCGGTCAACAGCATCGAGGTCAAGAACTCGGGTACGGTCAAACTGCACAACATCAAGACCGTCGAACACGCCAACGGCAGTCTCGTCGCGGTGTCGCGTTCGGGCGAGGTCGTCGTCGCCGACGACGTCGGGCGTGAGCGCGAGCGTTACAAACTGCCCTACGGTGCCGTGCTGCACGTGCACGACGGCAATGCTGTCGAGGGTGGCCAGATGGTCGCCAACTGGGACCCGCACACCCACCCGGTCATCACCGAAGTGGCGGGTACGTTGCGCTTCGTCGATTTCGCCGAAGGCGTCACCGTGCAGAAGCAGACCGACGACGTAACCGGTTTGTCGTCGGTCGTCGTGCTCGATCCGAAACAGCGCCCGACCAGCGGCAAGGACCTGCGTCCGATGGTCAAGCTGGTCGACGACAAAGGCAATGACGTCAATATTGCCGGCACCACGCTGCCCGCGAACTACTTCCTGCCGGGCGGCGCCATCGTCGGTGTGAGCGACGGTGCGAACGTCGGTGTCGGTGACGTACTGGCGCGTATCCCGCAGGAGTCGTCGAAGACGCGTGATATCACCGGTGGTCTGCCGCGTGTTGCCGACCTGTTCGAGGCGCGTAAGCCGAAGGAACCGGCGATTCTCGCCGAGGCCAGCGGTACCGTGAGTTTCGGCAAGGACACCAAGGGCAAGCAGCGCCTGATCATCACGTTGTCCGACGGCGAGCAGAACGAGACGCTGATTCCCAAGTGGCGCCATGTCAACGTGTTCGAGG
Organism: Gammaproteobacteria bacterium; assembly: GCA_020445205.1. GTDB lineage: Bacteria > Pseudomonadota > Gammaproteobacteria > Chromatiales > Chromatiaceae > Thiosocius. The sequence goes on along the minus strand of JAGRHA010000405.1, from coordinate 1,913 downwards.
GCGAACATGTGGAGAGGGGCGAGGTGATCGCCGATGGCGAGCTCAACCCGCACGACATCCTGCGTCTGAAAGGTGTCACCGATCTCGCCGAGTACCTCGTGAAAGAGATCCAGGACGTCTACCGCCTGCAGGGCGTGGGTATCAACGACAAGCACATCGAGGTGATCATTCGCCAGATGTTGCGTAAGGTCGAGATCACCGATCCGGGCGAGACACGTCTGCTGCGCGGCGAGCAGGTCGAACGTGCTCGTCTGCTCGAGGCGAACGAAAAGGCCACTGCCGACGACAAGCTGACGGCGCGATTCGAGCCCTTGTTGCTCGGTATCACCAAGGCATCGTTGGCGACCGAGTCGTTCATCTCGGCGGCATCGTTCCAGGAGACCACGCGTGTCCTCACCGAAGCATCGGTGCGTGGCATGCGCGACACCCTGAACGGCCTCAAGGAGAACGTCATCGTCGGACGCCTGATCCCTGCAGGAACGGGCCTCGCGCATCACAACGAGCGTCGGCGTGCGCGCCACGAGGCCCTGACGGCCGGCGGCCCTGTCGAAATGGCGACCGAGGAAGTCGAAGAGGCGATCAAGCAGGCGCTCAACACTACTGACGACGATTGAGGTCAGTGAACGGCACCGACCGCTGTTGACAGCGGTCGGTGCGCCGCATAGAATGCGCAGCCTTCGCTAAAGGCACTGCGGTTTTTGTGCCTGAAAAAAGTGCGACAAATCAGTCGCTTCGCGAAAAGAATCGAGTTTGAGTAATCGAAACCGCATCCCGGCGGCCAAATGGGCCGGTTGGGGGTCTTCGGTTACGCTGATTTTCAGGCCCCGCCGATGCTCGGGGTCGCCCGGAAACGGAAGGTTAGATGGCTACTATCAATCAATTGGTTCGCAAGCCGCGCAAGCGCAAAGTCGAGAAGACCAATGTGCCGGCTCTCCAGGCCTGCCCGCAGCGCCGCGGTGTTTGCACCCGCGTGTACACGACCACGCCGAAGAAGCCGAACTCGGCTCTGCGTAAGGTTGCGCGTGTGCGTCTGACCAACGGCTACGAAGTTTCCAGTTACATCGGTGGTGAAGGACACAACCTGCAGGAGCACAGTGTTGTGCTGATCCGTGGCGGTCGTGTAAAGGACCTGCCGGGTGTGCGTTACCACGTCGTGCGCGGCAGTCTTGACACCTCGGGTGTCGACAAGCGTCGTCAGGGTCGTTCGAAGTACGGCGCCAAGCGTCCGAAGGGCTGATGCCCGAAAGTTCGGAAGCAGTGCGTTGAATGGGGCCGCGAGAGCGGTCACGAGTAGACAAAGAGTAAAGCGAGATGCCCAGAAGAAGAGTTGCAGCCAAGCGTGAGATCCTGCCGGACCCGAAGTTCGGTAGCCAGACGCTGGCCAAGTTCATCAACATGGTGATGGAAGACGGCAAGAAAGCCGTCGCCGAGCGGATTCTTTATGGTGCGCTCGACACCGTCAGCAGCAAGCGCAGCGGCGATCCGATGGATACGCTCGAGCAGGCGCTCGAGAATGTGCGTCCGGTAGTCGAAGTGAAATCGCGTCGTGTTGGTGGTGCAACCTACCAGGTGCCGATCGAGGTGCGCCCGATTCGCCGTAACACGCTGGCGATGCGCTGGCTGATCGATGCTGCGCGCAAGCGTAGCGAGAAATCGATGGCGGCGCGCCTGGCTGGCGAACTTCTTGATGCGTCCGAGCAGAAAGGCGCGGCAGTCAAGAAGAAGGAAGAAACCCATCGTATGGCTGAGGCGAACAAGGCGTTCTCTCACTACCGCTGGTAAGCACCAGCTTCATCGTTCTTTTACATTACGGGGCGGGATAAGACAGTGGCACGTACCACACCCATTGAGCGTTATCGCAATATCGGCATCATGGCTCACATCGATGCGGGTAAGACGACCACGACCGAGCG
>JAGRHA010000055.1 GCA_020445205.1 Gammaproteobacteria bacterium | reverse complement strand
GTGCGCTGATCGATGAGATCATCGAAACCCTCGACGTGCCCGCCACATTCAGCGTATCGGCCGATCTGCTGGACCAGGCCGTGTTCACGTCCAAGACGCCGCTCGCCACGGTCCTGCGCAATCTCGTCAGCAACGCGGTGAAGCACCACGACAGACAACACGGTGAGGTCCGCATCCGACAGTTTCGCCGCGGAGCATTCCTCGTGTTCGAGGTACGCGACGATGGCCCCGGCATCCCGTCCGCGGCCCATGCGCGCATCTGCAAGCTGTTTCAGACGTTGTCGCACGACAGCAAAGGCCCACGCTCCGGCGTCGGCCTCGCCGTGTGCAAGCGCTTGATCCAGGCCTCCGGCGGCGTGCTCGAGATCGACTCATGCGAACAGGAACGCGGCAGTGTGTTTCGCTTCACCTGGCCGCTGGTCAAAAGGAGAGATCTGCATGGCAGCGACTGACGAACTGACCGTGCTGCTCGTCGACGACGACGACATCGTCTGGGAAGCTGTCGGGCGCAGCTTTCGCAAACATAACCTGCCACACAAACTCGTTTGCGCGCAGGACGGACAGGAAGCGATCGAAATCCTCGAAAGCCGACATCCGAGCAAAAGCGTTGCTGGTCCGCTGGTGATCCTGCTGGATCTCAACATGCCGCGTATGAACGGGTTCGAGTTCCTTTCGCGGCTGCGTGCCGACCCCAACCTGCAATCGTACGTCACTTTCGTCCTCACCACTTCGGGCGACGAGACCGACCGCGCGCGTGCGTACTCTGAGCACGTTGCCGGGTACATGATCAAGGACGCCGTCGGCCCACAGTTCGCCAAACTCAGCCAATTGCTCACCCACTACCGGGGTTCCGTGGAGTTGCCCAATGCGCAATAGTATTCGCGCTTTGCCCATGCCGACGCGGAGTGACAGCACTTCTCGCGCGGCCTTCGAGTTCGCCAACGGTGTCATCAAGCGACGCCCAGCGCCGCCCCCGCAGGCGCCATCGACGATCACGACCTGTGACGGCACGCGCTTGCGTCTCGATGTCGCGCATATTCTCCTCATCGATGACGACGACGTGGATCGCGAACGTGTAAAGCGCTACCTCGGCAAAACGGATCTGCGCCATGAAATCGTCGATGCCACCTCGGGTGACGAAGCCCTGCACCGCCTGTCGAACGAGGAGTTCGACCTGATCCTTCTCGACTACCAACTCGGTGACATGACCGGATTCGATCTGCTGCGCCGCCTGCAACGACATGAGATCACACGCGCCCCGATCATCATGATCACAGGAGGTGGTGATGAGAACCTCGCCGTCGAAGCCCTGCACCAGGGCATTACCGACTACATTCCGAAGCGCTCGCTGAACGCCGACACCTTGCGTATCGCCGCACAGAACGCCATGCGTCTACGTGATATCGAACGCGAGCTCGAATCGACGCAGCAGCGACTGCTGCGACTCAGCATGTACGACGAGCTGACCGGCTTGCCCAACCGTTGGCTGTTCTTCGACCGCCTCGACCAGATGATCGCGCGCGCGGAGCGCCAAGGTGAAAACTTCTCCCTGTTCATGATCGATCTGAACCTGTTCAAAGAGGTCAACGACTATCACGGCCACGCATCCGGCGACCGCGTGCTCGCGCAAATCGGCGAACGATTGAAACAGGTGGCACGCAAGTGCGATACCGTGGCCAGACTCGGTGGCGACGAGTTCGCCTGCCTGCTCGCAAACGCCCATTCCGACATCGAACTCGATGTCTGCGCCAGCAAACTGCACGCCAGCATCTGCCAACCGATTTCACTTGGTCACACGCTGGTGCATGTCGGCGCAGCCATCGGCATCGCACGCTACCGTACCGATGGGCAGGACCGCGATACTCTCATGGCAAGGGCAGATGCTGCCATGTACTCGGCGAAGGCAAGTCACCGCCGTTACGTGTTGTTCGACGAACAACATCGCGACAATCGCGCCGTCACGCCCGGCTGTCAAAGCCTGCGTGAAGGGATCGAGCGCGGCGAGTTATATCTCGAATACCAACCCCAGATCCTGCTCGCGTCCACCCAGGTGGTCGGGCTGGAGGCCCTGGTACGCTGGCAAAGCCCGACCTATGGCGTGCTGCGACCGAACGATTTCATACCGATTGCGGAAAGCAGTGGCCTGATCAGCGAACTCACACGCGAGGTGCTGACCATCGGATTCGAGCAGCTGTCGATGTGGCGGGCCAGCGGGCTGGTTCATCCCGTATCGTTCAATATCTCCGCCCGTTTGCTCGATGATGGCGAGTGGATCCAATGGATGCTGGACGAGATGCGGCACCAGGGGCTAGCGCCGAGCGATGTGATCCTCGAGATCACGGAGACGGCGATATCGTCGAGCAACGCCAACCAGCGCAAGCACCTCGAAGAACTCAGTGATCGCGGTTTCCAGCTGTCCGTCGACGATTTCGGCACCGGCTTCACCTCGTTCAAGTCGATCCGCGAGTGGCTACCCGCCGAAGTCAAGATCGACCGCCTGTTCGTACATGATGTCAAAGACGGCAGCAGCGACGCGTCGATCATCCAGTCGATCGTGACATTGGCCAACAATCTCGGCATCCGGCTCGTGGCCGAGGGTATTGAAACGCAGGCAGAACAGGACTTCCTCGTGAGATCCGGCTGTGAGTGCGGCCAGGGTTTCGCAATCGCCCCGCCGATGAATGCCGAAGACACTACGGCTTGGCTGACTGCGAAAATCAGCTCATCAGAAACGAAGCACTGAGGACGGGGATGCGCATCCACGGCGTATTCGGCGGTTTCTGCAGTCAACTGGCCGCGCACCGTTCTCACGAATACGCGGCGAATCGTCGTCCTCGCACGATGCTGCGCGGATCGCCCCGATAGCACGCATCAGCACGGGCTATCGGCACGCCGCCCCCGACTTCAAACCTTGAACTGCGCCGTGATCGATTTCAGCTGTTCGGCCAGTCCCGCTTGTGCCGCACTGGCGTGCGCGAGTTCGACCGCACCGTCGGCCGACTGTGCTGACAGGTTGTTGATCGAGAAGACGTTGCGGTTGATCTCATTGGCCACCGCACCTTGCTCTTCGGCAGCCGTCGCAATCTGTGTGTTCATCTCGCGAATGCGCGTCATTGCCAGCTTGATTTTCTGCAGCGACTCGTTCGCCTGCTCCACTCGCCCCAATGTGTGAGTCGCCTTCTCCTTACCGACCGACATCGAACCCGACGCGCGCTTGGCGCCGTTCTGCAGGCTCTCGATCATCGAATTGATTTCCTGAGTCGACTCCTGTGTGCGTCCGGCGAGTGTTCTCACCTCGTCCGCAACAACAGCGAAGCCACGTCCCTGCTCACCCGCACGCGCGGCCTCGATCGCCGCGTTGAGCGCAAGCAGATTGGTCTGTTCTGCGATTCCGCGAATCACATCGAGAACGGCGCCGATGTTCTGCGTCTCCGACTCCAGGGAGCGAACCAGCGATTCCGAGCGGCCGAGCTCTTCGGTGAGATCGTTGGTCGCCTGCAAGGCCTGCGAGGCGACCTGGGCGCCGCTCTCGGTCTCGACATCGGTCTGTCGTGCCACCTGGTCCGCCTCTCCAGCACTGCGTGCCACATCCTGGATCGTGCTCACCAGTTCATTGGTCGCGGTGGCGACCTGCTCGGTTTCCTGTTGCTGCTGAACGATCCGTTGCTTGGTGTCTTCCGTAGTCACTGCCGTCTGCTCGGCCGCTGCCGCCAGCTGGCTCGTCGCGTCGACCAACTGGTTCACCACAACGCGGAAGCGCTCACCCATCGTGTTGAATTCGGCGGCAATCTGCCCAAGTTCGTCGCCGGACTCATAGCCGCAGCGCACGGTGAGATCACCGTCTGCGAGCTTGCGCGATGCCTCGCCAAGCTGCCCGACTGCGCGCGAAATGCTGGATACCGACACCCACGCCAGGACACACACGAATGCGATACCAATCAACGACAGAATCAGCGATTCTTTTTCGATCGCCGCATTCAGCCTCTGCTCTTCGAGGTAGGTTTCCCGCGCCCCGTCGACGAGGAGCTTCCACAGCTGCGCAACCGTATGGTGCGCATCGCTGAACTTCGGCGTGGCGTCCTTCGCGAGATGCAATGCTGCCTGCAGGTAGTCGCCGGACGACAGCGACGCCAGCGTCGGCAGAATACCCTCTTTCACAAAGGCTTCCCGACGCGCGGCGAATTCGGCGACGAGCGCCCTTTCCGCCGCAGACACCTCGCGCTGCGCGAATACCGTCCAGATCTTGTCGATCTCTGCCATGTTGGCGCGGACCTTATCCGTATGCCGCTCGACAGAATGCGCGTGAAACTCCGCTGTCGCCGACGCAGGGTCGTGCTGCAGCGCCAGCATCAGCAGCGCCTTGTTTTCCTGCATCAGGTCCATGATCTGGCCGATCTCCGTCGCCGGCACCAAGCGTAATTCATAAACGGCAGACAGCGCGTCGGAGCCGCTCCGCATCGCGTGATGACCGAGCAGCGCCTGCCCGACAATGACGACGATCGAGACGGCGACCAGGCCGACAAGCTTTGACTTGATGGTGAGATTCTTCAGGGCACGCATGGTGTACTCTCGGTTCAAAATGACAGAAACGCGATCCCTGCGATGGGCAATCCAGGAACCCCGGGGCCAAGGTCTGACCAACCTATCGGCGGGTACGCGAGAACACTTGAGCGCTGCTGCGCATGTGATGGATCTCAAGCATTAACGCGAATATAGATCGGCTGCCCGGCTCGGGTAGTGACGTTGGACGTCTTCTGTTGCAGGAGGCAAGACGCCTGCCAGAAGGGAACGCCAATTCCCCGCATCCGGCATCAATCCAGAAGTCTGGTCAGTGCAGCCGACAGCTCAAGCGGCTCGAACTTCGGCACGTAGACGTCGGCCCCCATCCCTCGCCCGAGGGCCTGATTGGCCTCGGCGCTCAGTGATGAGTGCATCAATACCGGAATATCCTTGAACCGGGGATCACTCTTGATGCGCTGCGTCAGCACGTAGCCGTCCATCTCGGGCATTTCGACATCGGTGAGTACGAAATCGATGTAGTCGGATACCGACTTGCCGGCCGCCTCGGCACGCTCCGCCACCTCGAGCAGCTTCGCCCAGGCTTCAGCACCATTGACGGTCGCCGTGTACTTGATCTGCATGCGATCCAACGTGGTGGAGATCTGGCGCCGCGCGACGCTCGAGTCGTCGGCAAACAATCCGTGCACCTCACGCTTGGTATACGCCGCGATCTCATCGAACAGGTGTTCTTCGTCGTGAAAATGGGCGGTCTCGCCGAGCACTTTCTCCACGTCCATGATCATGACCAAACGCTTGTCCGGCAGTTGGGCCACGGCGGTGACCAGCCCGCCCATTCGGCTCGACACCATCGGGGGCGGTGTCTTCACCTCTTCCCAACTGAGGCGTTCGATCGTTTCCACCGAATCGACCAAAAAGCCCTGCACGTGCTTGTTGTATTCGGTGACCATGAGAATCTTGGGCTTGTCGTTACACTGAATGTGGCAGAACTTCTGCAGGTTCACGACGGGCACCATCGTGCCGCGCAGACTGACCATGCCTTCGACGGCGTCCGGCATGTCCGGCGCACGCGTGATGTCGGGTACGTGCATCACTTCGCGCACCTTGAACACGTTGATGCCAAACACCTCGTTGCGCTCCGTGAGCTGATCCTGGCCGAGACTGAACAACAGCACCTCGAGCCGGTTGGCGCCTGCGAGTTTGGTACGCTGATCGACCGAACTGATGAAACTCGTCATGAAAGCTCCTTGCACCGGCGGTGCATGAACTGTGCGCCGGCACACTGGGCGAGCCGCGCAGCGGAATGCGACAGATATCGGCGCGGGCGGGAGGAAGTTTAGGACTTCAAGGATTCCATGCAGGCTGCCGCGACCCGGGGCCAGCGACTGCTCGTGGCCAGATTCCACTTGCGCTTGGGTGCTTGGCCAATTGGCGCACACATCCCTTTTCACGCGAGTCGATAACCGGCTCCGACAGGCCACCGCTCACCATTCCCCCCGGGCCACGGGGTTGCCTGGGCTACCGGCCTCCATAGCCGGGTAACCCGCTCCGTCCTGATCTGAATTAAAGACAGCTTTTCTGGCGCCGATAGTTCGAAGACACCGCCGACAGGCTGACCACACCGAAGAATTCCCCAGTCGCGATCCTGCGCAAGGGACCATCCGCAAGGGAATGCAGGAGAAACGCGGAGACACCATGTCGATCCTGAGACACATCAGCATCAAGCAACGCATCATCATCGGTTTCCTCGTGTCTTTCGCACTCCTCGTGCTGGTCTCGGTAATCCAGTTCCTCGGCTTCCAAGGCATCAATCACACGATGCATGAAGTCGTCGAGCAGCGCCAGCCACGGGCCTTCGGCGTAAAGGATCTCAACACCGCGATTCGCGATGCATCCAGCCAACTCGGGTTCTTCTCCGCGACCGGCGAGCCGTCGCTGGCAAACGGCTTCAATGACCGCATCGAGCAAATCCGCTCAGAACTCGATAAACAAAGCAGTCTCTACGGCGACAACACGACAGCGCGCCAACAGTTGCAGTCGACCGTCGAGAAAATCGATCGATTCAGCGAACTCGGCAAACGAATCATCGCGCTCAATGGCGACCAGGAAGGCAACTATCCAGGCGTGGCGTATGCCAACGCCAAGATCAATCCGGTAACGATTCGCATGACCCAGCAGGCTGCGGGACTATTGCGATCCGAAGTCAGCGATGGTGAGCGCGATGAGCTACAGCCTGAGCGCCTCGCCACGTACTCCGATCTGCGTGATGCCCTGAGCAACCTCATGCGCGGCCTGCGCGGCTATCTGGCGTTCCGCGCCGAGAGTCAGAAACTCAATACCCTGGCCTACCTCGACCAGGCGCAAACGCTGCTGGAACGTATCGGTACCTGGTCTGACAAATTCACGTTCGAACAGGAAGAGTACTTCGCATCGCTGCAACGCGATATCGACGAGCTGAGAAATCACGTCGCGCGGATGCTTGAGATCCATGGCTCGGAGAAATGGCGCACGGACAGCTGGATGCTCACGCAAGACGTGCTGCCGATGTTGGCCACGATAGAGCAACAGTTCGATGCCCTCGTCACCGAGGAAGAACACGGCATAGCGGAAATCAGCGGCGCGCTGCTGCAAGACGCGGAATCCGCCACCCGCCTCTCGACCTGGCTGGTCGTGTTCGGCGTTCTGGCCGGTGCCGCGGTTGCGGTGCTGATCACGCGCTCGATCGCCAAGCCCATCTGCTCGGCAAGCATGGCAATGTCGCAGGTCGCAGAAGGTGAAGGCGACCTCACCCATCGCCTCGAGGAGTCAGGCAACGACGAGTTGAGTCAACTTGCCCGTGGCTTCAACGGCTTCGTGAAGTATATCCAGCACGTGATCAGCCAAACGGCCAAAACGACCAGCACTGTCATCGGCGGCGTCGCCGGCACCAACGAGTCGATCGGTCGTATTGTCGAGCGCACCTTGACCCAGCAGCAGGAAACGGACCAGGTCGCGGCAGCGATCACCGAGTTGTCGGCATCGGTCGGTGAAGTCGCGTCGAACGCGACGCGCGCCGAGGATGCCGCACGCGAAGCACTCGACGAAACACGCATCGGCAAGAGCCGCGTCGACAGCACCGCGAGTGGCATCCGCGAGCTCGCACAAAGACTCTCGGGGGCGTCTGAACTGATGCAGCGTCTGGATGCCGATGCACAGTCGATCAGCAGCGTCATCGACGTGATTCGCAGCATCGCCGAACAAACCAACCTGCTGGCACTGAACGCCGCTATCGAGGCCGCACGCGCCGGCGAGCAGGGTCGCGGTTTTGCCGTTGTCGCCG
>JAGRHA010000009.1 GCA_020445205.1 Gammaproteobacteria bacterium | reverse complement strand
TTCTCAGCGAGGCCTTGGCCGCAGCGCGGTCGCGTCTCGAGCGATTGCAGTCGGAGCGTGTGACGCCAGGTGACCCGACGAGCGGCATCGGTCGCGAGGGAGACAGCGCGAGCCGCGGAACTCCCACGGTCGCGGCATCACGCGCGACGGCCGCTGCGCAAACGCATGAGGCGCATCTCGCCCCTGAGGTCGCGAGTGGTGTACCAGCAGGAAGCGACACGCGCGCCAGCGGTGTTGCCAACCACACGGCGCAAGCACCCGTCCCGGCACAGATCGCATCCGTCTTGCGCAGCTGGGCACTGGCGTGGTCCAACAAAGACGTCCCCGGCTATCTCGCTCACTACTCGAGCGCCTTCGTACCCGACGACGGCAGTGGCCGTCGGCAATGGGCCGAGCAGCGACGCGACCGCATCGGCAAGCCAGAGATCATCGAGGTGCGCGTCAGCGACGTATCGGTGCAGCCGGTGGACGACGGTGCGGTGACGGCCACGTTCCAGCAGTCGTATCGCGCCAATCACTATCACGATCGTGTCGTCAAACACCTCGATATGCGTCTCGAAGACGGCGACTGGAAGATCGTGCGCGAAACGACCGATTGACCGAAGCGAAGAGACCTTGCGCACCGCTTGTGCGGTTGCGGCGCACGGCAGATCAATCTGACGTCATAGCGGCACCGTCCGCTCGCTCGGCACCGGCCGACGCGAGCAGTGCCGTCAGATGACCTGCGTACCAGAACGGATCGCCTTGCACCAGGGCTCGGGCGCGCTCGGCCGCGCTGCGTGCCAGGGCCACGAGGCGTGGACTGTCACTACCGAGCGCCGTGAGAATCAGCAGCGCAGCAGGCGACGGCACCGCGCCCTCGAGCATGGCCGGCTGTTCGGCGAGGCCGGGGATCAGGGGCTCGTCGTCATGACGCCAACCGCCTTGGCCCGCATAACGTTGCCACGCGAGATTAAGCAACACCGCGACGAAGGTCCGGTCACTGGGATCGCCTTGCAGGTCGGCATAACGCGACATGCCGTAAGCGACGTAGGCGTAGTCCTCGATCGACGCCTTGCCGAGCGCATCGCCGCCACTACTCGCACGGCGTAACGCCTTGCCGTCCCACGCCTTTGCGCGCAGGTAATCCCGCAGTTTGTGTGCCGCGTCAGCGTAACCTGCCTCGGGCCAGCGTTGCGCTGCGCGCGACAACGCAGCCAGTAGCAGCCCGTTCCATCCACTCAGCACCTTGTCATCGACGGGGAGCGTACGCGCTGTGCGTGCATCCAGCAGTCTCTTGCGTACCGACGCAATACGCTCGCCGAGCGCATCAACGTCAACGCCCAGGGCCGCGGCGATCGCAGCCACCGCCTCACCACGCCGCGGCAGGTAACCCGCGTCGAGCATGGCCCCATCCTGCATGCGCCAGAGACGTCGTGCGAGCGCCGTATCCTGTTCGCCCAACAGGCCATGCAGGGTGTCGATGTCCCACAGATACACGCCACCTTCGACACCGTTGCCGTCCACCGCAGAGAAACTGGCGACGAATCCGCCACCGGGAGCGGCCATCTCACGCAGCACGAAATCGAGCGTATCGCGCGCGATCGACGCAAAGTCCTCACGTTGGAGCACTTCGGCGGCGCGCAGATACACCTCGCTCAACTGCGCCTGCGTATACAGCATCTTCTCGAAGTGCGGCACCTGCCATGACGGGTCGACGGTGTACCGAAAGAATCCACCGGCGAGATGATCGCGCAGCCCCTCGGCGGCCATCTTGTCGAGTGTCAGCGCAAGAAACTCGGCGAGCTGCGGATGCGGCGTGCGCACCTGCAGCTCCAGCAGCGCCATGAGCTGCGGCGTCATGGGGAACTTGTTCTGATCGCCGAAACCACCTTCGAACAGATCGGCGACCGACAGCGCCTGCTGTAGCAGCCCCGCATCGAGTGCCGCGGCGTCGAGAACCGCGCTGGCATCCGTCGGTTGTTGCAGCATCAGTTGCAGCAGTGTGCGCCGCGCGAGGTTGCGCAATCGCCCGCGTTCGTCTTGCCAGCTGGTGTCGAGCCGTGTGAGCAGGGTCTTGAACTGTTCCGGCGGCAGATAGGTGGCACCAATCAGTGGATATCCTTCAGGCGTCAGGAAAACATTCAGCGGCCAGCCCGCGTTGCCCTGCGTCTTCTCCAGGAAATCGATCAGGTAGGCATCGAGGGCACTGTGCAGTTCGCGGTCGAGCTTGACCGGGATAAAGCGGCTGTTGAGCAAGGCCGCGATCGCAGGATCCCGATAACTCTCGCGTTGCATGACGTGACACCAGTGACACGAGAAATAGCCGCTGGATATGAACAGCAGTTTGCCCTGCTCACGAGCCAACGCGACCGTCGCCGCATTCCAGTCCTGCCATGCCACGGGATCTTCGCCATGCATGGCGAGATATGGCGATGCGTGGCCATGCAGCTGGTTCTCCAGCGCATGGGCTTGTGCGGCAAGACAGAGCAGCAGCAGACGCAGCAACATGTCCGGCCGTCGGCACATGTCAGTCGTCCAGTTGCTCCAGGATGTTGCGCGCGACGCGGACCTGCGTCTCGTTGCCCTCGCTGAGCACTTCGTACAGCAGGCGCCGGGCCTCGTCATCAGCGCCCGTATTGCGCAGCGCCGCGACCTGTTCGAGCTTGCGGTCGGCCATGGCCTCGATCGCGCTGCGCGCAGGAAACGTTTCCTCCTCGTCGAGCATGTCGGCCGAGTCCTCGACGCTGGACTTGGTGCCTTCTTCCGGCGCTTTTGCGTGATCTGCAGCGAGGTCCGCGGCGGCCTGGGCATCATTGCCACCCGCACCGTCGAGCGCATCGAACTCGGCCTCGATCCTATCCAGCTCTTCATCCATCTGCTGTTCGTCGAGTGGCTCGAACTCGGCCTCTGCAGCAGCCGCCATGCCCGCCGATGCCGGCGCTGCAGCGGTTGTGGCTGCAGCATCCGCACCGCCAGCCGCCGCAGCGGCGCCCGCACCCGCAGCGGCCGCCGAGACGCCAGCGGAGGCATCTTCGTCGTCCACTTCGCGACCGGCGACGAGCATGCGCGACACCAGCAGGCCGACCTCGAACAGCAGCCACATGGGGAATGCGAGCATGGTCTGCGAGAGCACATCGGGCGGGGTCAGCAACATGCCGATCACGAAGGCGCCGACGATTACGTAGGGACGCTTTTCTGCGAGGCGTTCCGGGGTCGTGGCTTTGGCCAGCACGAGCAGGATGGTCGCGATCGGCACCTCGAACGCCAGGCCGAAGGCGAAGAACAGGCGAACCGCGATATCCAGGTAATCGGCGATGTCGGGCATCACCTCGACATCTTCCGGCGTCACGCCGACGAGAAACGGGAACAACACCGGCAGCACGGCAAAATAGGCGAACGCCGCACCGAGATAGAACAGCACGATACTCGACAGCAGCAGCGGTAGCGCCAAGCGCTTTTCGTGTTGATAGAGGCCGGGCGCGACGAAACTCCAGGCCTGATACAGGAGATAGGGCATCGCACCGAAGACGGCGGCGAAGAATGCCAGCTTGAGCGGCGTGAGGAACGGCGACAGTACCTTGGTCGCCACCATCGAGTTGCCCTCGGGTAGGGCATTCATGACTGGCTGCGCCAGCACGTGGAAGATGTCGTTGCCGAACGGGAAGAACACCACGAGCAGTGCGAGCACGGCGACCACCATGCGAATCAGGCGGTCGCGCAACTCGATCAGGTGGCTGATGAACGGCTGTTCCGACAGCGGCGTTTGGTCACTCATGCTTGTCCCGCGGCGCGGACGGTTTGGCGGCGGCATCGACGGCCGATTCGGTTTCGGACTTGATCTGTCCGAAGGCCTGCTTGGTGTCCTCGACCACCTCGTGCAGCGGATTGCTCTGCTTCTGCTTGGCGATGATCTGCCGCAGTTCGTCGGCTTTCATCTCACGATCGATGTCATCTTTGACTGACGAGATGAAGCGCCGGCCGCGGCCCAGCCACATACCGGCGGTGCGCGCGAGCTTGGGCAGCCGTTCCGGCCCGACCACGAGCAACGCGACGACGGCCACAACGAACAGCTCAAGGATCCCGACGTCGAACATGGCGAAGTCCTGACAGCGGACGTGTTACTGCTTTTCCTTCTCGCGCGTGGACTCGCCCTCGATCACCTTGTCGTCGGCCTTCTCCAGGCGCTCAGGCGAAGCCGATTCCTTCTTCTCTTCGTCGCTCATGGCCTTCTTGAAGCCCTTGACCGCATTGCCCAGATCGCCGCCGAGGTTGCGCAACCGCTTGGTGCCGAACAACAGCAAAACGATCACGAGAATGATCAGAAGCTGCCAAATGCTGATTCCACCAATACCCATATCTCTCTCCGGTGATTGCCCGCTCTGTTTGAGGTGGCGGGATCGAAAAATCAAGCTGCGATGATACCGCAGGCGGCCACCACGTGTGGATGTTTCAGGTGACAGTAAGGGGTCTCGTCGACGGCGGAAAAGCGCCGGTTCCGGCACCGCGCGACGGCACGCAGACCGTGCCCGCGGGGATGATCAACTGCCGCGCCGGGCTTTTTCCTCGAGACCGGAAAGCCCGAAACGGCGTGCCAGTTCGGCCATCACATCATCGGGATGCAGCCCTTCGCGTGCCAACAGCACCATGCAGTGAAACCACAAGTCGGCCGTCTCGTAGACGATCTTCTCGCGATCGCCGTCTTTCGCCGCCATGACGGTCTCGGTCGCTTCCTCGCCGATCTTCTTGAGAATCGCGTCGAGACCCTTGGCGTAGAGCTTGGCGACGTACGAGGAATCCGGGTCGGCCTGCTTGCGCGCCTCGAGTACCGCGGCGAGCCTGTTCAGCGTGTCGTCGCTCACAGGCGCACCTCCACACCGTGGTCCGCCATGTAGCGCTTGGCCTCACCGATCGTGTACTCGGCGAAATGGAAGATGGAAGCCGCCAGCACGGCATCGGCGCCACCCTGCTGCACGCCGTCGACGAGGTGCTGCAGATTGCCGACGCCGCCAGAGGCGATCACCGGCACCGGCACCGCTTCGGCGACGGCACGCGTCAACACGTTGTCGAAACCGATCTTGGTGCCGTCGCGGTCCATACTCGTCAGCAGGATCTCGCCGGCACCATAGTCGGCCATCTTTTTCGCCCAACCGACCGCGTCGATACCCGTCGGTTTACGCCCGCCGTGGGTGAAGATCTCCCAATGATCGTCGACACGTTTGGCATCGATAGCGACCACGATGCATTGCGAACCGAAACGATCGGTGACCTCTTTGACGAATTCCGGATTGAAGACCGCGGCCGAGTTGATCGCGACCTTGTCGGCACCGGCATCGAGCATGCGCAGGACGTCGTCGGCCTTGCGGATGCCACCGCCGACGGTCAGCGGAATGAAAACCTCGGAGGCGACGCGCTCGACCACGTGCACGATGGTGTCGCGCTCATGCGCCGTCGCCGTGATATCGAGAAAGGTGATCTCGTCGGCGCCTTCCTGGTCGTAGCGACGGGCGACTTCGACCGGATCGCCGGCGTCACGGATATCGACGAACTTGACGCCTTTGACCACGCGACCGGCATCGACGTCGAGACAGGGGATGATGCGTTTTGCCAGGCCCATAGACTTCTCTAACGCGCGCCGCCGTCGTCACACCGCACCCGGCGTGCGCGGAAACCGCGGAATGCTGCCGGTGCGTTCATGCGTCGCTCAGTTGATCCGCGAGTCGCTGTCCCTCGGCGAGATCGAGCGTGCCTTCATACAATGCGCGACCGGTGATGGCACCGATGATGTTGTCGGTGTGTGCGTCGCACAGCGCGCGCACATCGTCGATGCTGGTAATACCGCCGGAGGCGATCACGGGGATGCGCACGGCATTGGCGAGCCGCACCGTCGACTCGACGTTGACACCCTGCATCATGCCGTCGCGGCTGATATCCGTGTACACGATCGCATCCACGCCGTCGTGCTCGAAGTGCTGCGCCATGTCGATCACGTCGTGGCG
>JAGRHA010000404.1 GCA_020445205.1 Gammaproteobacteria bacterium | reverse complement strand
GGTGGTTTGCGTGCTGCCAACGTGAAACTCTCGGGTGCCCACCTCTCGACGGCGGATATGCACGATGCCGATATGCGCTACGCGGAATTATCGCACGCTGATCTGTCATACGCGCGCATGCAGAACGTCGTGCTGCTCGGCGCAAACCTGCGCAACGCCGACCTGACCAATACCGATCTCAGCGGTGCGGATCTCAGTTTTGCCGATCTCGGCGGTGCGCGTGTGGGTGGTGCGCGTTTTTCCGGCGCCAAGCTCGAAGGTGCACTGTGGGTCGATGGGCAGCGCTGTACCGTGGACAGCTGTCCGCGTTGACAGTGACTTGAGAACGCGCAGTGGCACTTGCTAAACTGCGTCGCGGTGCCAGGATCGGTGCCGTCCATCGTTCTAAGGAGAGAACAGCATGAGCAAACGAATTTCCCGCTATTTCGCCGCCATGTCGCTTGTCGCGACTTTCTCGCTGTGCGGCTCTGCCGTGTTGGCCGCCAGCCACTGCAAGGGCATGAGTGAACAGGCATGTTCCGGTGACACCAACTGCTCGTGGGTGCAGGGATATACGCGCAAAGATGGCAAGCAGGTAAGCGGCCACTGCCGGTTAAGACCTGCGCAGCGCACATCCAAGGCACAGTCAGTCGGTGAGCCAAAGTTGAGCCGTAGCGAATGAGCCGTACCGGCATGCGCCATTGAGCGCTGCCATCGAACACCCGCCAGTCGTGCGGGTGTTTTTTTGTCCTGAACTCCTTGCTATCGTGAGGCGATGTAGTCTCCTCGCAGCGTGGGCGATGCAACAGGATCCGATCGTCTTCACCATCTTCGTCGTGTTTACCGGGGCCGCGGTGTTCGCCACGCTCGCCCTGTTTGCGCGGCAATCGCTGTTGGTCGCCTACATTGCGCTCGGGGCGCTGCTTGGGCCGTCGGTACTCGGCGTCGTTACCGACCCCGAGCTGATCCGCAGCATCTCCGAGTTCGGCATCATGTTCCTGCTGTTCCTGCTTGGGCTGAACCTGCAGCCACAGGAATTGCTGCGCATGGTGAGCAAGACGACGCAGGTCACCTTGTTCAGCTCGCTCGTATTCATGCTGATCGGTGGTGCGGTCGCACTCGCATTCGGGTTCACCTGGCAGGAGTCGCTGCTCGTCGGTACGGCCGTCACCTTTTCCAGCACCATCGTCGGCCTCAAGCTGCTGCCGACGACCATGCTGCATCATCAGCGTACCGGTGAGGTAATCATCAGTATCCTGCTGCTGCAGGACCTGATCGCCATCGTGTTGCTCTTGGTCGTGCAGGGATCGTCACGCGGTGGTTTGCGGCTGGGCGATATCGCGCAGCTTCTGATCGCGCTGCCGGCGCTGATCGGCTTTGCGTGGCTGGTCGAACGTTACGTCTTGATCCGATTGATCCGCCGCTACGACAAGATCCAGGAATACATTTTCCTCATGACCATCGGCTGGTGCATGGGCATGGCCGAGCTGGCTGCTTTGCTCGGATTGTCCACCGAAGTCGGTGCCTTCATCGCGGGCGTCGTGCTGGCGTCGAGCCCAATTGCGCTGTTCATTGCCGAGAGCCTCAAGCCGCTACGCGATTTCTTCCTCGTGCTGTTCTTCTTTTCGCTCGGCGCCGGGTTCGATATCGGCGTGATCGACGACGTGATCCTGCCTGCGCTGGTGCTGGCGGCGGCGCTCATGCTGGCCAAGCCGCCGGTTTTCAAATGGCTCTTGTTGCGCACGGGCGAATCAGAAAAGCGTTCGCGCGAGGTGGGTTTCCGGCTCGGTCAGATGAGCGAGTTCTCACTGTTGGTTGCGGTGCTGGCGTTCGAGAATCACGCCATTGGCGCAGAGGCGTCGTACCTGATCCAGTTGTCGACGCTGCTCACCTTTCTGGTGTCGTCGTATATCGTCGTCATGCGCTTTCCGACGCCGATTGCGGTCAACGACGCCCTACGCCGCGATTGACACGACGCGGCTGTCATCTGCTTTTCATGTTGCTTGACTAATCTCTGCACATGATGCAAGAGGAAAAGAAGATGAAAAGGCGTCCCAGGTGTGGAGCCGCCGCTCATGTCCATTCCAGCCCGCGGCGGCTGCGCGAAGAAATTGCCACGCTCGAGCGGCGGCTGGCCGAGATTGGCCCCGACGGCGATTGTGGTTACGAGAAGGTACTTATCCGGTTCTTTCAGCAGCAGATCGGTGAGCGCCAGGCCTCCCTGCAGGCCAGTGCCGGTCTGTCGACCTGATCTGTACACGCTCCGTCGCCATTGAGGACGCGCATCAGGCCGCGGGGGAACGTATCTCGCCGTCGCTGTCTGCCGCGTCATCGTCCGGCTTCCTGCGGTAAAGATCGGCGCTGAAACGCAGGTCTTCACGAAAGGTATCAGCGTCGAGCGGCGGCCGACCGAGGTATCCTTGGTAGTACCTGCAGCCGGCGTCACGCAGAAAAGACAGCTGTTCGCGCGTTTCGACGCCCTCGGCAATCACGGTGACACCGATGTGTTCCGCCATCGAGAGGATGGCTTTGACGATCGCTGCGTCATTCGGGTCGGTGGCGATATCGCGGACGAAGGTGCGGTCGATCTTTATGGCGTCGATCGGAAGCTGACGCAGGTCGGCGAGCGACGAGTAGCCGGTACCGAAGTCGTCGATGGCGAAGCGGATGCCCAGCTGCTTCAGGGCATTGATGCGTGAAACCGATTCGTCGGTGTCCTTGATCAACACGGTTTCCGTGATATCGAACTGCAGACGCGCGGCATCGGCACCGGTGGATTCCAGGATGCGTGCCACGCGGTCGACAAAATCGACCTGATGGAACTGCTGATGACTGATATTGATCGCGAGTGACTCGGGCACCTGCAGTTCGTCGTCCCGCTGGATTTCCCCGAGCAGTCGGCAGGCCTGTTTGAGGACCCATTCATCGAGTTTGAGCATCAACGAGCCGTTCTCGATATAGGTGATGAACTCGGTAGGCGCAATGATGCCGGCGCTTGGATGGTGCCAGCGTACCAGCACTTCTGCACCGATCACGCGGCCGTCGCGGATCGCCAGCACGGGCTGCAGGTAAAGCGCAAACTGCTCTTCACGCAAGGCCACTCGCAGGTCGTTCTCCCAGCGCAGGCGTGACATCGCCGCTTCGTCCATCGCGATCTCGAACACCTTTGCGCCGTCGCGGCCCGCTCCCTTGGCGTGGTACATGGCAGTATCGGCATGGCGGAGCAGGGTTTCGACGCTGTCGCCGTCGCGTGGAAACGTCACGATGCCGATGCTGGACGTGACGAACAGCTCGTGGCCGTTGAGATGGAACTCGTGGTTGAAGATGGCGCGGATCTTCTCGGCGATCTCGCGCGCCTTGCCGATCGCTGCCTCCTGTTCCGTGCCCAGTCCTTCGAGCAAGACGACGAACTCATCGCCGCCCAAACGCGCGACGGTATCTTCTTCGCGCAGCGCACCGCGCAACCTGGCCGCCAGCTCCTTGAGCAAGGCGTCGCCCACGGAATGGCCGAGCGAATCGTTGATGCGCTTGAAACGGTCGAGATCGAGAAACAGCAATGCGCCGATCTGCCCGGTGCGGCGCACGCGGGCGAGTGCGCGATTGACGCGGTCGGTGAGCAACGTGCGATTCGGCAGGCTGGTCAGCACATCATGGTACGCGAGGTGCTGGATCTTCTTGGCCGCGTTCTCGCGTTCGCTGATGTCGCGCGCGATGCACAGAAACAGGTTGCCGTCTTCGTGCAGGATGCGTGATGCGGATACCTCGGCAGGCAGCAATCGGCCATCGCCGGCGCGATAGCCGATGCGGAACGAGCGGCCGCGTGAACTGTCCATCACGTCGTCGACGAGACGACGCATGTGCGCCTCGTCTTCGTCATGCAGGTCGACGAGACGCAGCTCGTACATCTGCGTGTGCGTGCGTCCGAGAAAATCCGCCGCACGCGGGTTGAAGTCGACAACCTTTAGCGACTGTGGATCAAACGCCAGGATCGCGTCGTGCGAATGTCGATAGATGGCCTGGTAACGACCGAGTGCGCGGCGCAGACGTCGGGTATAGGCGGCTATCTTCCGGTGTCGTTGAAACGACGCCTTGGCTTGCGGCGTCCGCTCCGGGGGCTTCGTATCAGCGGATTCCGCCGAATGTGCCGCCGTGCGCCTGGCCATCCACAACAAGGCCGCGCTGACGACGGCGGCGAGCAATGTCGAAACAGCCAGCAGGCCGATGCCGAAGGCTTCCGGACCGGTGAGCATCATGCCGCCGACGAGTTGGCCGACGAATATCAGCGTGAACAGGGCGAAGAACTTCAACAATGCCGTCGGTACCGGTCATCGCCAGCGACATCTGGCGGTATGCGAGGCGTCGGGCGATGCATTGCCTGGCTCATTGCGTGCCCTCCGATTTGATGGGTTAGCGTCCATGAATCTAACGACTTTACCCGCAGCTGATGACCTTGTCCGGTCAAATCGGCGGAGCTGCCAAGGTCGCTGTTATTATGGCGCTGTCCGCATGGCTTCTCTGCACCGGTGCAGAGAATTTGCGGCGTAGGTTGGCGAATCGGCGGTGTGACGACACCGCGCCGTATAACGATGGGTCGGTCGTCGCTGCGGGGTGGCGAAGTGTGAGTCAGGTTTTCAGCGTTGAGCCGGTTGCACGCATGCGTTCGCCGTTCGGTGAAAAATTCGGTGTGCCGCGGCAGTCGGGTTTGGTCGCCAGTGTCGAAGGGCAGGTCGAATTGCTCGCTCCCTACGACGATCCGGCGATGCTCGAGGGTTTACGGGGTTTCTCGCACATCTGGCTCACGTTCATCTTCGATCGCTGCGTAGGTGCCGGGTGGCGTCCCAAGGTTCGGCCACCGCGCCTGGGCGGCAACGCCGAGGTCGGTGTCTGGGCAAGTCGCTCGCCGTTCCGGCCCAATTCGATCGGACTGTCCGCAGTGCGTCTGCTCGAGGTGGTCGAGTATCCGCGCCCGTCTCTGCGCGTCGCGGGTATCGATCTCGTCGATGGGACACCGATCATCGACATCCGCCCTTATGTGCCTTACGCCGATGCATTGCCCGACGCGACGGGTGGATTTGCCACGGAACCGCCTGCGTCGCAGCTGCAGGTGCGGTTCTCGCCACGGGCCGAGCATGACCTGGCGGCGTTCGACGATCCGGCGCAGATGCGCTGCGTGATCAGCGACGTCCTGGCGCTCGATCCGCGACCAGCCTATCGCCGGGGCGTGGAACCGGAGCGCATTTACGGCATGTTGCTGGCGCATCACAACATTCGCTGGCGCGTAACGCCCAGCGGCATCGAGGTCGTCGATTGCGAGCCGGCCGCCGATCACTGAGCGTACGGCATCGTCAATCCGTCGTATCGTCGGGACCGATCTGTTTGTATCGCGCGAGTTGTTCGGGTGTCGCTTCGCGCTGGTGGTGCGACTTCCACTCGTCGTAGGTCATGCCGTAGATGATCTCGCGTGCCTGCGGTTCAGTAAGATCCACGCCCTGCGCGGTCGCGGCATGTGCCATCCAGCGTGACATGCAGTTGCGGCAGAACCCGGCCATATTCATCAGGTCGATGTTCTGCACGTCGGTGCGTTTCTGCAGGTGGCCGACGAGGGTGCGCCAGGCGGCGGCTTCGATCGCAGTCTGTTGTTCGGGTGTCATCGGGTCCATTCTCCTCGTTATTGCCCGGCCCATGCGGGTGTCGATTGATTCAGTGCAGCAGGTTGAACATCCGCGCACGGTAACGCGTCACTGCGGGGTCGTCGCCGAGCATGTCGAATATCTGCAGTAGCGCGAGTCGCGCGGCATCGTCGCCGTACTTGCGGTCGCGCTGCATGACAAGCAGGAGGTTGTCCAACGCGTCACCGATATCGTTGCCGACCACCTGGCAGGCCGCGAGGCGATAGCGCGCGTCGCTGTCGTTGGGGTTCGTGCGTAGTCGCTGGTCGAGCACTTCCGGCGAGTCGCTCTCGGCGGCGATACGGTCAAAGGTCAGTCGCGCGCGGAATCGTTTGAGATCGGGTTCGGCCTGCTGGTCCGGAGGCAGGCGCTCGAGCTCGAGCTCGGCGGCATCGAGATTGCCGTTCGCGGCGTGGGCCTGGGCGATGACGAGTGCAATCCGCGGGTTGTCGGGATCGGCGACGCGCGCCTCGTCGAGTGTCGCGATGGCGCCACGATAGTCTCCGCTCAGCAGCAGCTGCTCGGCCTGGTTAACCAGGGTATCGGATTCCCTTGGCAGATGACGATCGAGAAACGCACGAATCTGTGCCTCCGGCAGGGCGCCCATGAATTCGTCGACGGGGGCGCCGTTCTTGAAGAGTTTGACGGTTGGAATGCTACGGATGCCGAACTGGGCGGCAATCGCCTGTTGTTCTTCCGTATTGATCTTCGCCAGCACGAAGCGGCCACCGTACTCGTCGACCAGCTTCGCGAGCAGCGGCATCAGGATCTGGCAGGGTTGGCACCAGCTTGCCCAGAAATCCACGAGCACCGGGACCTGGTGTGAGCCGTGCAGCACGATCTGTTCGTAATTGTGTCCGTCGATTTCGAAGATGAACGGCGATTCGGCCATGGGTCTGCAATCTCTGCGGGTGTTGCGAAAGAGCAGAAAATGAGGGCTCGGCGCGCAAATTACAAGCCGTGTGGTGCTCTTGAACCGACGCCGCCATGGCCCCATTTCGTGAAGCAGGAGACTTTCCGTGTTGGAGCCAGACCGTGAGCGACGCCAAGCATGTCGTATGTCCGCATTGTTCGGGTATCAACCGTGTGCCGGCTGATCGCCTCGGTGCCGGAGGCAAATGTGGACGCTGCAAGCAACCCCTGTTTTCGGCGTCGCCGGCCGAGGTGGGCGATGCGGCCTTTCGTGCACACCTCGCGCGTAACGACATCCCGGTCCTGGTCGATTTCTGGGCCCCATGGTGCGGGCCCTGCCGCATGATGGCGCCGGCATTTGCGGAGGCGGCGCGGCAGCTCGAGCCCAATGTGCGCCTGCTCAAAGTGAACACGGAAGAGCAACAGGCCATTGCCGCCCAGTTCGGTATCCGCAGCATTCCGACCATGGCGCTGTTCGCACGTGGCGGCGAGGTTCAGCGTGTTTCAGGCGCGATGGATGCGCGCAGTATTGTCGCGTGGGTACGTCAGCATCTCGGGTGATTGTGTCGCGTGCCGCATATGGCACACACGCTCGCCGCAGTGACTGGTAGAATAACCCCCGGGGCGTGGACAGTGATGCAGCGGGTGGCGTAAAATTGCGCACCGCAACATTGGGTTGCAAGTCCACCAACGTTATCTATCTGCAGACCGGAAGGGACGGCCAATGGCGGGTCTCTGCCGGTTGCTTGTGCGCGAAAAAATGACCAGACCGGCGATACTAGTTCTCGAAGACGGCAGTGTGTTCCACGGCCAGTCGATAGGTGCTGACGGACAAACGGTCGGTGAAGTGGTGTTCAACACCGCGATGACGGGGTATCAGGAGATCCTCACCGATCCGTCGTATAGCCGCCAGATCGTCACGCTGACCTACCCACATATCGGCAATACCGGGATCAACGGCGAAGACGAAGAATCGTCGGCGATCCACGCTGCCGGCCTGGTCATTCGTGATCTGCCGCTGATCGTCAGCAACTTCCGCAG
>JAGRHA010000403.1 GCA_020445205.1 Gammaproteobacteria bacterium | reverse complement strand
TGTTTTCGGCTGCAGCCGAAGTCGTCTACTTTGGCCCTGGGCCTCGTGCCGGGGCACAGATCGTCGACGTCTGGGACGCCATCGGCGTCGCTGTCTGTGAGTCGAGCCAGCTCATCTTTCAGCTGTTGAACCTGCAACAGCAGGCCTTCGATGGTCTGGTCCTGTTGACCGGCATCGAAAAGACATGCGGACAGGTTGTCCGGATCCGCAGGGTACGGATCACAAACGTCGCCATAGGCGTCTCCATCCGCGTTCTCCTGCCCCGGGTTGCTGTCGTAAGGGCAGTTGTCCGACGTATCGATCACACCGTCGCCATCGGCGTCCAAGGCGCCGTTGTCGCCGATGAGACCGCATAGCTTGGCGCCCGTCAGAATCAGGAAGCCCGCACCATCAGGCAGCGCGATGAAATCTTTTGGCGCGCTACTAAAGGAATGAGGGCATGGCAAGGTCCACTCGGCACTGGGCAAAAACGTAGTCGTATCGAAGCTGGCGACGATGGTGATATTGGGATCAGCGTCGTAGTTGTTGAACTGTGCTACGTAAAAATGTGAGTCGTCAGCATACTGGGTGAAACCTGGCGCAACGAGCGCAACCTGGTTGATGCTGGCCGTACTCACAACCTGACCGCTCGTCGTGTGAATACGTTCGCCCAACGGACTGACTTCGAGTTTACTCGCCCCACTGACGCTGCCGTGATCGTCCTCGAGTACGATCGGCGCGTTGGGTTGATTGAGATCCAGCTTGTACAGCGAATTGGGTGAGAAGCCCTCACCAACGAACAGGTATTGACCGTCCCGCTCGGCGAACACGGGTGCTGCTCTAATGATGCGATTGTTTGCAACTCGTTGCGCCGTTCCCAGAGCAAGATCTATCTGGGCGATGTATGCAAAGCCACCGCTGCCGGGATTCGCCGAAACGTACAGGCGCTCTCCAGGGACATATTCGACATCCCAGGCGCGCGGATCGTCGAGTTGGTCAGCGACATCGAACGTCGAATAAGTCAGTGCGTCGAGATCGATGATTGCAACCGAGCCGCTGTCATACAGGGCGGCGAACAGGCGACTGCCATCGTCGCTCATATCAATGCCGCGTGGCGCGGATGCCAGGACGAGCCTGTCAATCACGCTGAAATCCACTGCCGACACCCTGACGATCTCGTGCAGAGAAGGTACGGAGACGTAAATGATCTGACGTGTCTCGTCGAGGACCATCTCGTGGGCGTCACCACCGAGGTCGAGATCGATGTTTAAGTTATCGGATACGGCGGTCGACGGCAGCCAGGTAGCGACACAGAAAGCGATAACAATCGCGGCGGGAAGCAGGCGATTCATCTTGATCATCCTTAATTACGTTATTGATTATTGCCGACGAAAAATACTAACGAACGTGCTGGCGATCAAGTGCGACAAAAATGGTCTGGTGATATCAGCGAGAATCGCGCGTGCCGCCTTGCGCACACGATCCGGTAACGACACACGCCTTCACTGAGACGGGAATCAGTAGAAGGCCCGGCGATCGTCGCAGCCCGCCATATGGCATCGCGTTGACCGAAGGGCTCGGTATGATGCCGATCAGCGCTACGGTAGGAAGCGGTGGGTCCTTCCTGTTGCCCCCGCCGTCGAGGGTGGTTGACTACCGCCCCTGAGCAGATGCTCGCTGAGTTCGGCGTCGCACCCGCATCACACCGGCGCAATCTGACAAACGCGCAGATCCACCGTATACGGCATCAATGCCGCTGCAGGCAGAGGCCGCGCCGCGGGCCGCTGCGCGGCTGCGAATGTCTCGACCACGAGGCGCTCGCGGCGACGCGCATCCGCGATGACCAGTGTGGCGGGCAGGCCGTCGTAGGCCGCGCCGTGCGGATGCCAGTTGTGCAGGGTACATCGCGCGACCTCATCGACATCGGGATGCGACAACTCGACGACCACCGGTCCGAGTGGCGGGATGGCGGGGTGCAATCCGCGCCATGGCGCGAAGTCGCGGTAGCGGATGCCGACGAGCCTGACGGTCTCACCATCGTCGCCTGCCGTTCGCAGCGGTACCGCGAATCCGGCCACGCGCAGCGACCAGCCGTCGAGCGCCGGTGCGTCCGCATCGCACGCGCGCACGCAAAGCTGCAGCCGCGCCGTGCTGGAATCGACGGTGCGCGAACCACCGGATTCCTGTGATGCCACGTCGCCAACCAACGGCCAGAAATCGACGGCGCGTTGCAGCGTCAGCTCGACGCCGTGAAACGTCGCCGACCACACTGCGGCCGACGGCTCTTCGATGAGCTCGCGCTGCAATGACGCCCGCAAGCCGACACCGTGGCGCGCGAGGTCGGCGAACACCGCGAAGAGGTCCTGGCGCAGGAAATACGGCAGGGCGAAACGATCGTGCAGCTCGTCGCCCCAGTCACGCAGCGTTGGCGCCACATCGTGGCGTATCAGCATGGACGTGAGTGCGCGCAACAACGCCGCGATCGCCGCGGCGCGCTCGGGCGAACGTGGCATGCGAAACGCACGGAACTCGACCAGCCCGAGACAGCCGCGCCCCGGCAGATAGGGATTCCACAGCTTCTCGATATTCAGTTCGCTGCGATGCGCGTTTCCCGACGGATCGGCGAGAAACGGTGCCAGGCTGGCCCACAGGAACTCCGCGCTCGGGTCCTGCTGCGCCTGCAGCTGTTGCAACGCGATCGACAGCTCGCGAAACGCATCGCGCGTGGTCTCGTCAGGTCGTGGTGACTGGCTGGCACCGCCCAGATAATCGGGCGCGAAGTAGTAAGACAACACCGGGTGGTGATTCAGGTAACGCACCAGGCGCGGCAGCAGTGCCGGTTCGACGAAGAACGGACTCGTCGCGGGCGCTTCGCCGCCGAGCGTGAACTGACCGCCACCACCCGAGTCGGACACGTTGCCGTTGTATTGCAGCCGGTAGGGTGACAATCCGAGCGACCCAGCGACTTCGAACAGTT
This sequence comes from Gammaproteobacteria bacterium, assembly GCA_020445205.1. Taxonomy (GTDB): domain Bacteria; phylum Pseudomonadota; class Gammaproteobacteria; order Chromatiales; family Chromatiaceae; genus Thiosocius. Next base: position 672 of record JAGRHA010000403.1, on the reverse strand, counting down.
CGCGGCTGGCGGCGTAGAACGCCGCGACGCTCGGCTGCGGCGCCTGGTTGATTTCGATCACGGCCGGATCGGGCGTGACCGTGAGCCAGGCGAAACGCTGATCGATCGGCGGCGCGCAGCCCTGCACCACCAACGTGCTGAGCGCGGCGTCTTCACACGCCTGTTGCAGCATCGCCACGCAATCGAGGAAGTCCTGTACACCCGGCAGGGCGGGCAGTTCAATACACAACCCGCACGGCTCGCCGTCAACGTCGTGGGCGCCGATCGAGAACAGGAACAGGCCGTCGTCAGCGAGCGCATCCGTGAGCCCGTCAGCCGGCGTCTTCTCGTGATGGACCGAGGCGCGGTGCGCCAGGGGATCGTGTGCGGCGCGTTCGACTGCCTTGGGGTCGCGACCGAACAACAGGCGATGGCCCAGGGCCTCTTCACAACGGAAGCCTGCGACATGCCAGCCACGTTGCTCGCCGGCGTGGTGCAACGCACGCCAGAAGCCTTCGAGCGGCAATGCGTCGGCGTTCGTGCTCGCCGTGTCGCCGACGCCGCCGAGTGGATCGGCGGGGCCTTTCCACAACGGCTTACCATCACGCCGTTCGAGCAGTCCGATCGACCAGCGTGGCACGTCCTCGGCGGCATATTGCCGCCCGACCGTGCGCAAGACCATGCTGCCCGGAT
>JAGRHA010000008.1 GCA_020445205.1 Gammaproteobacteria bacterium | reverse complement strand
CGTGGGAAACAGCCGACGAGCAGCTGATAGAGCTCGGTCTCCCCATGCCGCAGCAGCAACAGGTGTTCGAACGCCTGACCACCTCGAAGGCCCGCACCACGGAACTGGCGGAGACGCTGTTCGGCATTCATTGAACGCGGCACGACATTCCCGCGACGGCTAGACGCTGGAACCGCTCGCTGGGCGCGCTACCAGCCGAGCGCTGCGAAGCGGTCAGTCGCCGTAACGAGCTGCGTGCGAATCCCCGGCTCGGCCGCCGAGTGGCCAGCATCGGCGACAATGATCAGTTCACTGCCGGGCCACGCTCGATGCAGTTCCCAGGCATTCTCCAGCGGGCAGATGACATCGTAGCGGCCGTGCACGATCACCCCGGGAATCCCCGCCAGCCTTGGCGCACCCTCGATCAACTGATCGGGGCGCAGATACGCGTCGTGCATGAAGTAATGGCATTCGATGCGCGCCAGGCTCAACGCCACATGCGCCTGGGCGAAATGACCGGCGACCTGTTCGTTGGGCAACAACGTCGCTGTGCGCCCCTCCCACACCGACCACGCGCGCGCCGCCGCGAGTCGTCGCAACTCGTCATCGCCCGTGAGCAAGGCGTGGTACGCCGCCACCATGTTGTCACGCTGCGCCGCATCGATCGGCGCGATGAAATCCTGCCAGTAATCGGGAAACAGACGACTCGCACCTTGCTGGTAGAACCAGTCGATCTCGTGCGGACGACACAGGAAGATTCCACGCACCACCAGCGCGGCGACGCGATCGGGGTGTCGCTGCGCATACGCCAGCGCCAACGTCGACCCCCATGAACCACCGAACACCAACCAGCGTTCGATGCCGAGGTGCTCACGGATCTTCTCGATGTCGTCGACCAGGTCCCAGGTGGTATTGCGATCGAGTTCGGCATGTGGTGTCGAACGTCCCGCGCCACGCTGATCGAACAGCACGATGCGATAGCGCTGCGGATCGAAGAAACGGCGGTGATAGCCCTCACAACCCGCACCGGGACCGCCATGCAGAAACACGGCCGGCAAGCCCTGGGGATTGCCCGCCTGCTCGACGTACAGCGTGTGCAGGTCGTCGACGGCCAGCATTTCGCTGTGGAAGGGTTCGATCTCGGGATACAGATCTTTCATCGGATACGGCCACTCCATTGCAGGGGTACCGACAGATACTGGCACTGCACTCGGAAAATTCCTACACAGGCATCTGATTCGCCCGCTGTCGGTACCGCGGCCGACGCGCGATGATTACCACGTCATCGATTGGGACGATACGCAGGGTCGACGCCCGTAAGGCATACCTCACGATGCCGAGCCCATCACGGTGATGACTTTGTGATGGCCTGGTCACGCAACGTGGCCGGGCCTCTTTTGTCTTCAGCGCCGACTCAGGCCCTCGGTGAACGCTTGCGCTCGTGCTCCTTGAGGAAGCGTTTGCGCAGACGGATCGCCTTCGGTGTGATCTCGACGAGTTCGTCGTCTTCGATGAACTCGAGCGCCTGTTCGAGTGACAGACGAATCGGGGGCGTCAGCATCACCGCGTCGTCCTTGCCTGCAGCACGGATGTTGGTGAGCTGCTTCGCCTTGAGCGGATTGACGGTCAGATCGTTGTCACGCGCATGGATACCGACGATCTGTCCTTCGTAGACCTCGTCACCGGGCTTCACGAACAGGCGTCCGCGTTCCTGCAGGTTCATCAGCGCATAGCCGAGCACCTTGCCCGTACCGTTGGCGATCAGCACCCCGTTCTTGCGCGGCGCGATACCGCCATGCTGTGCCGGGCCGTAGTGGTCGAACACGTGGTACATGAGCCCCGTGCCCGAGGTAGTGGTCATGAACTCGGTCTGAAAACCGATCAGGCCACGCGACGGCATGATGTAGTCGAGACGCACGCGCCCGCGGCCGTCCGGCACCATGTCGCGCAATTCACCTTTGCGCACACCCAGGGCCTCCATGATTGCGCCCTGGTGTTGTTCTTCGACGTCGACGGTGAGCTGCTCGTACGGCTCACAAACCTCGCCGTCGATCTCGCGGAAGATCACCTCGGGGCGCGATACGGCCAGTTCGAAACCTTCGCGACGCATGTTTTCGAGCAACACCGACAGGTGCAACTCGCCGCGCCCGGACACCTTGAACTTTTCGGGGTCGGTGCCCTCCTCCACGCGCAGCGCCACGTTATGGATCAACTCGCGCTCAAGGCGGTCCTTCAGCTGGCGCGAGGTCAGATACTTGCCCTGCTTGCCGGCGAAGGGTGACGCATTGACCTGAAACGTCATCGACACGGTGGGCTCGTCGACGGTCAGGGGGGGCAACGCCTCGACCTGGGTCGGATCGCACAGCGTGTCGGAGACGTTGGGCGCCTCGATGCCGGTAATGGCGATGATGTCACCGGCACTGGCGACGGCGACTTCGTGGCGTTCGAGGCCGAGATAGCCGTACACCAGGCCGACCTTGGCGCGCTGCACTTCACCATCGTACTTCACCACCGACACCTGCTGGTTGGGGCGGATGCTGCCGCGCGTGACGCGACCGACAGCGATCGCACCCACGTAGCTGTTGTAATCCAGGTTCGACACCTGCATCTGCAACGGGCCGTCGGGATCGACATCCGGTACCGGGCAATGTTCGACGATGGCCTCGAACAACGGCGTCATGTCGCCCGAACGCACGCTGTCGTCGAGCGAAGCGTAGCCGTTGATCGCCGACGCATAGATGATCGGGAAGTCGAGCTGAGCGTCGGTCGCGCCGAGCTTGTCGAACAACTCGAACACCTGGTCGATGACCCAGCTTGGGCGCGCACCGGGCTTGTCGATCTTGTTGACGACGACGATCGGACGCAGGCCGTGCTTGAACGCCTTCTGGGTGACGAAGCGCGTCTGCGGCATCGGGCCCTCCTGGGCGTCGACCAGCAGCAGAACGGAATCGACCATCGACAGCACACGCTCGACCTCACCGCCGAAATCCGCGTGTCCCGGCGTGTCGACGATGTTGATGCGGTAGTCGTTCCAGCGGATCGCCGTGTTCTTGGCCAGGATCGTGATGCCGCGCTCCTTCTCCTGGTCGTTCGAGTCCATGACCCGCTCGACCTTGCCGAAGCGCTCGCCGAGCGTACCCGACTGCTTGAGCAGTTCGTCGACGAGTGTCGTCTTGCCATGGTCGACGTGCGCGATGATCGCGACGTTGCGGAGATTCTGGATCACGGGAGGTTCCGATACTGAAAATGGAGGGCGCGCGATTATACCCGTGCGCGCGGCTTATTGCGCGGTCTTATCCGTATCCTGCGTGCGCAGGCGCTGCAACAGCGGCAGTGCATCGAGGTGGCCGTTGGCCGCCGCTTTCTCCAGCCAGACGACCGCCTGTCGGCGATCGACCTCGGTACCGACCCCTTCGGCGTACATCACCCCGGCGAGGAACTGCGCGCTTGCCAAGCCCTGCTCGGCGGCACGCAACATCCAATGCAGCGACGCCGCGTCGTCGCGGATCACGCCACTGCCCGTGGCGAGGCAATGCGCGAGGTTGAACTGAGCCTCTGGCAGCCCCGCCTCGGCTGCGCGTCGATACCATTGCACCGCGAGCACAGGATCGAGCACCAGGCCGCCGAGGCCGTTGTCGTAGGCCGCACCGAGATTGAGCTGCGCCCAGGGGTCGCCGGCGACCGCCTTGCGCTCGAGTGCGACGATGTCCGCCGACACCTGCGCCTGGGCGCCCGCCATCACCCACGCCGACAGCAGCAACGCAACCCAGCGCGCCCGAATCGCTGTGGGCAAACCTGTGGAAAACTCTGTGGACAGTTCGCGGCGGTGGCGTAGCGCCTGCCCCAACATCGCGCACCGGGCCGTCCAGAGAGAAATTAAATGTTTCATTTTCATGATCTTACAGGCCATTTATCAGCCAAGACAAAAAATATCGCGGGCAAGTGAACGAAAATCCGTGCACGCGCGGTGTGAATAAACCTGCGCGACCGTGCTCCAATCGCCGCACCCCAGTCACCCGTGGTAGTCCCTGCATGTCGCATCAGATCATCGAACATTGGCTTCAGGGCTTCGTCGATACGGCGCTGGCCGGCGATCTCGATGCCCACATGGGCATGATCTCACGCGACGTCGCGGTGTTCGGAGTGCCCGGGTTCGCGTCTTTGGGGTTCGACGACTGGTATGCGCAGTGTGCGCACGAGTTTCCCCAGCGGCTGATCCGTGCACTCGAGTACAGCGGGGTGCGCCTGCGTAGCGCGGACGGCACGAACATCCTGTTCAAGGCGCTCGAGAAGAACACCACCGCCGATGGCACGATCACGCTGCAGGGCGTCGAGATGCTGCTGCGGCGCGATGCGGACGAGCACTGGCGTTTGCAACAGTTGCGCCTGCTGCCTGATGACGAAGCGCGCCACGACGGACTGGTCTGACCCCTTCCTGGCGCCACACCGGCTCAGCGCGTCTTGAAGGTCCGCAACAGCTGCTGCAGGTCGTTGGCGACACCGGCGAGCTCGGCGATCGACGTCTCCAGCTGACTCGTGCCGCGATTGGTCTGCTCGGCGACGTCGCTGATAGCACCCATCGTGGTGTTGATGGCATCCACGCCGTCGCTCTGCTGACGCGCGGCCTTGGCGATACTGCCCGAGGTATCGTTGATCGTCTCGATATGCTGCAGGATCTCTTCGATGCGCTGGCGCGTTTCGTCGGCATGCTGCACCGTGTCACGCACCTGCCCACGCCCCGCAACCATGACGCTGACGGCCTGACGCGCGGCCTGTTGCAGACGCTGGATCATGCCCTGGATCTCTTCGGTCGACTCCTGCGTGCGGCTGGCAAGGCTGCGCACCTCGTCGGCAACAACCGCGAAACCACGTCCCTGCTCACCCGCGCGCGCGGCCTCGATCGCGGCGTTGAGTGCCAGCAGATTGGTCTGCTCGGCGATACCGCGAATCACGTCGAGTACGCCGCCGATGCGGTCGCTGTCCTGCCCCAGGCGCTCGATGACGGCTGCCGCCTGTTCGACATCCGTCGCCAGGCGGGTGACCTGCGACTGCGTCGTCGCCAGGGCACTGTGTCCCTGATGCGCCGACGCCTGTGCTGCCGCCGCGGCCTCCGCGCCCGCCTGCGCCATCTGCTGCACATGGTGCGCGGCACTCGCCATCTCGGTGGTCGCCTGGGCCGCGCGCGTGGTCTCTTCGCGTTGCTGTTCCGTGCCCGCCGCCGCCTGGCGGCTGACACCCGCCATGTGTTCGGCCGCCGTCGCCACGCGCCGCGAGGTCTCACGGACCTCGCAGATGGTGCCACGGATCTTTTCCAGGAAACGGTTGAAGGCGCACGCCAGGCGTGCGACCTCGTCGTGGCCGGGGAAGTGCAGCTCGCGCGTGAGATCGCCGTCACCACTCGCGATCTCCTTCATCGCCTCGACCACCGCGTTGAGTTTGCGGCTGATGGCGCTGCTGATCAGCCAGGCGATCAGCAGACCGATCACCATGCCGGCGAGCAGCAGGGTCCACACCAGGTTGCGTGTCGCCGCAGCATCATCGACCAGCGATTCGCTCTGCGAACGGATGCGCGCGTGCAGCTGTTCGACCAAGCCGCCGGCAACGGCATCGAGGCGATCCATGAGCGGTGCGATCTCGGTGCGCACGAGATAGACGTCGCGGTAGGCCGCATCGCCGCCATGCACCTCGAAGATCTCTTCGAGCGCCGTCACGTATTCGTCGCGTGAGGCCGCAAGGCGTTCGAGTGCGTCGGTCTGCTCGAAAGTCAGCCGATCCTCTGCTGCGGCTTGTTGCAGACGTTGCAGCGAGGCGGCGTTCTGTTCCAGATATAACTGCGTGTTGTCACGCAGCGCGGGCTCGCGGAATGCCAGGAAGCCGCGCATGCCATTGATCACTTGTCCCCAGCTGTAACGCAGATCCTGGATCGCTGCGAGCACCCCCATGCGGCCGTTGAGACGTGTACCGAAGTCACTCGCCAGCGACCGGCTGGGCATGCCGAGTTCGTTCACGGCCGCATCCACCACCTTGTCCAACTCGCTGCGCAATTCCTCCTGGGCCTCGCGTTCGGACGTCAGCATCTCGCCCATCGCCTGCAGGATTTCCATGTGCCGGGGATTGAGCTTGTCGTCGGCCAGCGCCATGGCCGGCATGTTCTTCGCCGTGGACGACGCCAGGTCCAGCAGTCGTGGCTCGAAACCGATGAAGGCATCGACCTGTTGCGCCAGCGGCTCGAAGCCGGAGATCGCGTTCTGGTCACCGAGCGCCTCGAGCGCCTTGCGCGTGCGCTCGAGCGTCTCGCGCAAGTGCTGGATATCCGACTGGTAGTGCTGCTTGTGGGCCGCCTCTTGGCTCTTGAGGAAAAAGCCCAACGATGCCGCCGTCGCATGCACACGATCCTGTAGCTCCATCACGGCCAGCACGGCCGGCTGCAGCCTGTCGACGACGTCGCGCGTGTTCGCTTCGGTCAGCG
>JAGRHA010000402.1 GCA_020445205.1 Gammaproteobacteria bacterium | reverse complement strand
CCCACGCCTCGATTCGTGTACCAACCCAGCAGCGTGAGATTCCAATAGACGCGCTCGCTTTGCGCCAAGCGATACAATACCGTACGCAGATTCCATTCTCGTTCCCGCCGTGACACATGCACAGCCGAGTCGCTCCAAGAAGCAACGGGAGGCTGGCAGACGACAGTCGAAGACGCATGTACTTGAGCAAAGATCATCGCGTCGAAGCGGTTGCGCGAATATGCGACGCTAACCGCTGCGTACTACGAGCCGCGTACGGCAACCAGACGACGGTCACCGCTTGCCGGCCACACAGGTCTTCTCCTGATAGTCGTCAGAACGCTGATGCAGCGGCTCCGGAGAAATCCGTTGGCTCATCCAGCCCTTTCTTCTGCGCCTTCTCGATCGCTTTGGCATGGTGCATGTCGGCAGCGATGAAATGCACCGTCTTGTGCGCCCGCTTCGCCGCGATCAGTTCATCGCGGGCGACCGCACCACCACCGATGGCGACCATGACGTCGCTGGCGTCGACCATTGCGGTCGATGTCGGTGACAGTGTCGTATCACCGTCGACGAACCCGCCCCAGCTGTCGTCTTCGACGTAGAAGACATAGTCGACACACGGCGAGATTTCCGCCGCGTATCGCTTGGCTTGCGTCGACACGATACCCGCGGTGGTGAAACCGCGTTGCTTCGCAAGATCGTAAACCGCGCCGATACCGTCAGGTGTGGCACCGATGTTCACAATGGTGTCGGTGGGCGACCAGCGGTCGAGCATGCGACCCGCCTCGTCGAGCATGGCAGGGCGATTCTCATAACCTGCCCCGGAATATCCAACGAAAGTCACCACACGCTTGCCCTGGCGCTCGAAGAATGCCTTGACCGCTGCAGGTTCGGCGTAGCGGATCACCGGTGCTACGTCACAGGCCGTGGCCGTGCCGACACTCAACACCGCTGTCAGTACACATGCCGACATGACCCTCTGCCATCCGCGAGCAGCCGATTCCCTGTTCATTCGCGACCTCCTTCGATGCACCGTAATGCAAGAAAACACGCACCACCGCAACTATGACACCCGACCACGGAAAGACAATACCGACCGCCGTGCGCTGTTGCCGTGCGCACGGCACGCACAAAGCATCCAAACGACAGGAAGAAGGCACCGCCAGCCGTGCACGGACGGCAGCAGAAACCCGCCACGCGGGCGCGCACTCAAGGCGAGGTAGCGTCAGAAGCGGCCGATTCTCCGCGACAGGTCCAGCACCGGGGCACGCTGCTTGATCGGCCCAGTGCCGGACCGGCGTCTCAGACCGCTTGGCCGGCTGTACCCGAAAAGTCCGTCGGTTCCGGTAGCCCTTTGCGGGTGGCCGCGGCGATTGCGGTTTCGTGGTCCATTTCGGCAGCAAAGAAGTGCCAGGTCTTGCCGGCCTTCTTCGCTTCGCACAACTCGTCGCGGGCAATATCCCCGCCACCGATCGCGATGATCACATCACTCACCTCGACCATGGTGGCAGACGTCGGTGACAGGCGTTCGCCGCCGTCGACATAGCCACCCCAGTGATCGTCGTCGACATAGAACACGTAATCGACGCAAGGCGACATGCTGACGTTCCAACGCTTTGCTTGAGTGGATACGATTCCCGACGTGGTGAACCCGCGTCGTTTGGCGACTTCGTAGACCGCACCGATTCCTTCAGCGGTGGCACCGATGTTCACGATGACGGTTTCGGGAGACCATTGATCGAGGACGCGGGCCGCGATGCCGAGCATTCCGGCTTCGTCCTCATAGCCGGCGCCGGAATAACCGACGAAGGTCACGACCGTCTTGGCCTGTTGGTCCATGAATGCCACGACATCGTCGGGCATTGCGCCACGGGCGAGTTGGAGACCGGGACTCACCTGCTCTGCGGCCGGACTTGCGTCGCGCGCGCCAACGCGTGTGGCACCCGTAGAAGGGTTCGTGTGGTCGGGTTTGTGCGTCATGATGGACCTCCTTGTCTATCAACGCAGGGCAATGAGCCCGGCGGAACCGATCCGGTTCGGCCGGGCGGGAAATTCAAGCAATCAATCGAAGGGATGGCGCATGACGATCGTTTCATCGCGGTCAGGGCCGGTCGAGATGATATCGATCGGCGTCTCACACAACTCTTCCACCTTGCGCAGATAGTCGCGTGCCGTCTGTGGCAGTTCGTCGCGTGTTTTGACGCCGACAGTCGACTCTTTCCATCCCGGGAGTTCGATGAACACGGGCTCGCACTGTTCGAAGCGGTCGGCACCGACTGGCGGCGTATCCACTTCGTGCCCATCGAGCTTGTACGCCACACAGATCTTGACGGTATCGAGGCCATCGAGCACATCGAGCTTGGTGATGCACATACCGGTCACGCTGTTGATCTGCAACGAGCGCTTGAGTGCAACCGTGTCGAGCCAGCCACAACGACGCTTGCGTCCCGTCGTGGCACCGAACTCGTGCCCTTTCACACCAAGATGTTCGCCGTCATCGTCGAACAGCTCGGTCGGGAACGGACCGGCACCGACGCGCGTGGTGTACGCCTTGACGATACCCAGCACATAGTCGATGTCGCGCGGCCCGACACCCGTACCGGTCGACGCACCGCCGGCCGTGGTATTCGACGACGTCACATAAGGGTACGTGCCGTGATCGATATCGAGCAACGCGCCCTGCGCACCTTCAAACATCACACTGCGCCCCTGGCGCCGCAGACGGTTGAGCGTGCCGGGCACGTCATCGATCATCGGCCGGATCTGCTCGGCTTGCGCCAGTGCCTCGTCGAGCACCTTTTGATAATCGACGGTATCGAACTTGAAATAATGTTCGAGGGCGAAGTTGTGGTACTCCATCACCTCATGCAGTCGATCGGTGAAGTGCGGCTCGTCGAGCATTTCGCCCAACCGTATGCCACGCCGAGAGACCTTGTCTTCATAGCACGGACCAATGCCCCTGCCGGTCGTGCCGATGGCTTTGTTGCCACGCGCCGCTTCGCGTGCCTGGTCCAGCGCGATGTGGTACGGCAGGATCACCGGGCATGATTCACTGATGCCCATGCGGCTGCGCGCATCGACGCCGCCGGCTTCGAGCATCTCCAGCTCTTCGAGCAACGCGTCCGGAGACAACACCACGCCGTTGCCGATGAGGCAGCTTACGTTGTCGCGCAAGATGCCCGACGGAATCAGATGAAGGACGGTCTTCCGTCCCTGGATGACGAGGGTATGACCGGCGTTGTGGCCGCCCTGAAAGCGCACGACAGCGTCGGCCTTGTCGGTCAGCAGGTCGACGACCTTGCCTTTGCCTTCGTCACCCCACTGGGTGCCAATGACAACTACATTCTTGCCCATTGCAACGTCTCTTCTCGGTTAACGGTCAAAGTGGGAGAAGTTCCCAGACTCCGGCCTGTTTCTGTAGTCGGTGGCTGCAGCCCATCTGCTTCGGATCACCGGCCTGGCCGGGGAGTTCACGAATCACGATACTGCCCGCAGCACGCAGTTCGGTGACGCGGTCGTGCAGCGCGGGGTCGTTGTCGGCCGGTGCCAGCACAGCACCGTCCAATGCCTGTGGACGGTAGCTGCCGAGACGCATCAGCGTCTTGAGATCGGCGCTGAAACCGGTAGCCGGTCGCGCACGCCCAAATACCTCGCCGATCTGATCGTAACGACCGCCACGCGCAACCTCCTGCCCCTCACCGGGCACGAATGCCGCAAACACCACACCGGTCTGGTAGTGGTACGCGCGCAGTTCGGCGAGGTCGACGTGCACGGGCACATTGGGGAGCGCCTGACGCAGGCGCTCGGCGACCGCGGCCACATAATCGACGGCATCCCGAACCGCGGCAGGTGCGGTCGCAAACACGCCACGCGCACGTTCGAGCACATCTTCCCCGCCGTTGAGTTCGACGAGCGCCAGCAGCATGTCGCGTGTCGCGGCGTCAGCCTGCAGACCATCGACGATCGCGACGATCTCGGGCACGGCCTTGCGCTGCAGTGCCTCGAACAGCGCAGCCTCCTCATGGGCACTCATGCCGGCCGCCGCCGCCAGTTCACGGAAGACGCCGACATGCCCCAGATCCAGATACACGTGGTCGAGACCGGCGACACGCAGGGTCTCCATCATCAGGCACAGGATCTCGACATCGCTTTCGACGCCGGCATGACCATACAGCTCGGCGCCGATCTGCAGCGGACTGCGCGAGCCCGACAGGCCGTCGGCACGGGTGCGCAACACGCTGCCGATGTAGCACAGGCGCGTCGGCGCGTCGTGGCGCAGGCGATGGGCGTCGATGCGCGCGGCCTGCGGCGTAATGTCGGCGCGCACACCCAGCTGCCGACCGCTGATCTGGTCCGTGAGCTTAAACGTCTGCAGCTCGAGATCACGACCCGTACCGGTCAGCAGAGACTCGAGGAATTCGATGAACGGGGTCATGACGAGCTGGTAGCCCCAGCCCGTGTAGCAGTCCAGCAAGGTGCGCCGCAGCGCCTCGAGCGCCCGCGCCTGAGCCGGCAGCAGTTCGTCGATACCCTCAGGCAGCAACCAGGTGTTGTCTTGATTCACGGCGACCAACCTTCCGCTATCGCACCAGGTAGAGCAGAGCGAGCCCTGAGATCATCGTCGCAAGTCCGCTGTAACGCAGCGTCTTGTCGTCCATCTCGCCGACCATCCGCATCATGTTGCGAAACCCACCGGGGCTGAGAAACGGCATGATGCCCTCGAGCACCATCATCAGCGCCAGCGCCGTCAGCAGGTCCTGCCACATCGCTCCGTCCATAAAAAAGCCGGGGGACACCCGGCCTTGCTCGGTTCAACCATCAGCAGGCGCGGCCGCGTGGGCCCTCACCCCGCCAAACGGCGCGAATTTTCCCAGATCGTCGGGACCTTGTCTATTTTGAGGGACGTCTGGGCGACGAAATGCGGCCGGCACGCGTCGCGCGGCCGGCCTGCGTCAGATATGCCGGGCCGTTACTTCTCGTTGGCGTTGAAGTAGCGGAAGAAATCCGACTCGGGATCGAGCACCATCATGCTGTCGCCGGACGAAAACACATCGCGGTACGCCGTCAGGCTGCGCCAAAAGGCGTAGAACTCGGCATTCTGATTGAACGCCTGCGCGTACGTCTCCGCGGCCTGGGCATCACCGTCACCACGCAGCTTCTCGGCCTCGCGGTAAGCCGATGACACGATCTCGACACGCTGGCGGTCGGCATCGGCCTGGATACGCTCCGCGGCCTCGGCACCCTCGGCTCGCAGCTCCGCGGCCACACGGTGACGTTCTGTCCGCATACGCTCGTAGATGTTCTCGCTGATGTCGTCCGAGAAGTCGATCTGCTTGACGCGCACATCGACGATCTCGACTCCGAGGTCGGCCGCCTGTTCGTTCGCATTGCGCGCCAGGGTCGCCATGATCTCCGCGCGTTCACCGGAGACGACCTCCTGCACGGTACGCTTACCGAACTCATCACGCAGCGCGGCGTTGATCCGCGCGAGCAGCAGCCGCGACGTGGTGTCGGAACTGCCTTTCGTCGAGCGGTAGAACTGCGCCACATCCGAGATGCGCCATTTGACGTACGAATTCACGACCACGAACTTCTTCTCGACGGTGAGGAAACGTTCTGGGTTCGCGTCGAGCGTCTGGATACGCTTGTCGAACTTGACCACGTCCTGGATCACCGGGACCTTGAAGTGCAGCCCGGGTTTGAAATCGGCATCGACGATTTCACCGAGTCGCAGCAGCAGGGCCAACTGTTGTTCCTGGACCACGAACAGTGACGAGCCGCCGATCACCGCGAACACGGCGACCAGGATAAGGACGAACACACCTTTGCCGGAATTCATCAACGTTCCCTCCGCGAACGGTCACGATCGTAGGCACGACGGTCGGTGTACGACGTCGTGTTGCGATTGCTGTCGTTCGTCTGCAGCGATGCACGTGGTACCGCATCGGACGATTTGTACTCGGTTTCCGGCTTGCGGCCGGACGGGATCATCCTGTCGAGTGGCAGGTACGTGAGGTTGCTGCCTTCCTTCACGTCTAGGAGGACCTTGCCGGTATTGCGCAGCACGTCCTGCATGGTTTCCAGGTAGAGACGTTCACGTGTGACCGCTGGTGCTTTCTCGTATTCACGCAGCAACGCCAGGAAGCGCTGCGATTCACCCTCGGCTTCGGCAGTCACCCGCGCCTTGTAACCTTTCGCATCCTCGACCAGACGTGCCGCTTCACCGCGTGCGCGCGGCACGACATCGTTGGCGTAGGTCTGCGCCTGGTTCTGCAGACGTTCCTTGTCTTCGCGTGCACGAATCGCATCGGCGAATGCCTCGGCGACCGCTTCCGGCGCCTCGGCACGCTGAATGTTGACGTTCGTGACGATCAGACCGGTGCGGTAGAGGTCGAGCAGCTGCTGCGTGCCCTGCTGCACCGCCACCGCGATCGCGCTGCGATTCTCGGTGATGATCTCGTCGAGTTTGCTCTTGCCGATCACCTCACGCAGGCTCGATTCCATGGCGCCATGAATCGTGTTGCCGGGGTCGGCATCCTGAAACAGGAAGTCAGCCGCATCCTGGATACGGAACTGCACCTCGAGCGTGACGTCGGCGATGTTCTCGTCCTTGGTCAGCATCTGTGCACGATGCTGGAACTTGTTCACCTGGTCGACGTTGACGATATCCACGGTATCGATGAACGGCAGTTTCAGGTGTGGACCCGGAGACGTCACCGTGTGGTAGGCACCGAAGCGTTTGATCACGCCGCGTTCCGCGGGCTGGACGATGTAGAACGACTCCATGCCCAGCACGACAACGAGCACCAGCACGACGATGATGCCGATGCCTTTCTTGCCGGCACCGCCACCCGAACCACCGCCCATTTCGCCGTCGCCACCGCCGCCGCGGCGTTTGCCACCGAATAGTCCACCCATCTTGTCCTGCAGCTTGCGGACAACCTCATCGAGGTCTGGCGGTCCCTGATCGCCACCCTTGTTGTTCCAAGGGTCGCGGTTACCGCCACCCGGCTCATTCCAGGCCATGCATCACTCCCGTGCGCTGGTTTAATCCGATCCCGAAGGCGTGTTGACGCCGCGATTCTAACAACAGTCCCGCTCCTTGGGACATCATCCGGCTTCGCGGTGTTCCGAGGGATCGGTCTGCCATCGGCTCGCGAGCAGCGGCTCGTGCTTCTTCAGGCGCTCATACTCTCGACGCCGCAAGGCGACGTCCAGTTCCCAACCCCCGTCGTTACCGTGGTTTTCGCGCACGATCGCACCCTGTTCGAACAACACTGCACGCAGCCTGCCGTCGGCGGGACCAAGCACGAGGTGCCCGCTGACCACGTCACTGCAAAACCATTCGGTCAGCGCCGCACGCAGCAGATCGATGCCGTCACCGGTTGCCGCCGACAGCCACACGCGCTGCGGCCTGCCCTGCTCGTCGCGTTCGATACGCGGTGACGCCGCATCGATGAGGTCGATCTTGTTGTAGACCTCGATGCGCGGCGTTTCGTGTGCGCCAATCTGTGCCAGGACGTCTTCAACCTCGGCGATCTGCACGGCACGCTGATGACTATGCGCATCAACCACGTGCAACAGCAGGTCCGCCTCGACGGTTTCCTGCAACGTCGACTTGAACGCCGCGACCAGCTCGTGCGGCAGACGCGACACGAAACCCACCGTATCGGCGAGGATCATCGGCGAACCGTCGTCGAGTTCGACGCGGCGCAGTGTGGGATCGAGCGTCGCGAACAATTGATCGCGCGCGTAGACGCCGGCCTCCGTGAGGCGATTGAACAACGTCGACTTGCCAGCGTTGGTGTAACCGACCAGTGACACGGTCGGTACTTCGTTGCGCCGGCGTGCGCGCCGCCCCTGTTCACGACGGCTGTCGACACGTTCCAGTCGACGGCGAATCTGATCGATGCGCACACCGAGCAGGCGACGGTCGGTCTCGAGCTGCGTCTCGCCGGGACCACGCAAGCCGATACCACCCTTCTGCCGCTCGAGGTGCGTCCAGCCGCGCACCAGGCGCGTCGACAGATGGCGCAGCTGTGCGAGTTCGACCTGCAGCTTACCCTCGTGCGAGCGGGCGCGCTGCGCGAAGATATCGAGAATCAGCCCGGTACGGTCGAGCACACGACACTGCAACAGTTGTTCGAGATTGCGTTCCTGACTCGGCGACAGCGCGTTATCGAAGATCACGAGCTCGGCCTGCTGCGCGGCGACCAGTTCGCGGACCTCGTCCGCTTTGCCGCTGCCGATGTAGTAGCGCGAATCCGGCACCTTGCGCGAAGTACTGACCAGGGCTAGCGGCTCTGCACCGGCAGAGCGCGCCAACTCGCTGAACTCGTGCAACTCATCGGGCTCGGGCGCGGCATCGATGGCGACATGCACAAGGATCGCGCGCTCGCCGCTCTGCGGTCGCTCAAACATGCCGTTGGCTCGTGTATCGGATGGGCGCAAAAGAACGACCCCGCGGTATCACCGCAGGGTCGATCGAAATCTGCTTGCGACGTAACGTCGGTTCAGGCGTTACCGGGTTCCGCGTCACCTTCGCCATCACCATGCGCATGCTGGATGCGAACGTTCCTGGCCGGCACGACCGTCGAAATGGCATGCTTGTAAACCATCTGGCTGACGCTGTTCTTCAACAGCACGACGAACTGATCAAATGATTCGATGGTCCCCTGCAACTTGATTCCGTTCACGAGGAAGATCGAAACCGGCACGCGCTCTTTGCGCAATGCATTGAGAAATGGATCCTGTAGGCTTTGTCCCTTAGACATGGTAGGGCTCCCTGTTTGTTTTGTTTGGTTTAGTGTTCATCGGCGCCAGAAACAGCCGGCGCGTAAACGGCACAGCCGAAAAGCCAACGGGGCCATCGATACTGCGCCAACTGGCAGCGTGAAAACCGTGCGCTGAATATAGCACAGCCCCTTTGTCGGACATCCCGATTTTTTAGCGCTGCCGAGACCTTATACACAAATTCGGACGACCGGCATTAGCATCGACCGGGCACTGGCAACCGGCTTTCGAGCAACCCCAGGGTCTCCGTCAACGGGTCACCGGATTCGTCGAGCAGATGTGTATCACGCTCACTACGAAGCCAGGTTATCTGGCGTTTTGCGAGTTGGCGGGTTGCCGCCTTGCCGCGTTTGACCATTTCCTCGCGTCCGAATTCCCCGCGCAACCAGCCCCACACCTGGCGATACCCGACAGAACGCATCGATGGCAGGTCCGGGTGCAGGTCGCCACGCGCCACGAGGCGCTCGACCTCGGCCACAAACCCCTGATCGAGCATCAAATCGAAGCGTCTGTCGATTCGGGCATGGAGTTCAGCGCGGGTCACGGGGCAGCGCACGAGCTTGACCGCGTGATAGGGCATGGCGTTCCCACCACCCGCCTGCAGGGCACTGAGCGGCCGCCCCGTCGCCTCCCAAACCTCGAGTGCACGCAAGGTTCGCTGCGGATCGTTCGGGTGGATACGTTGTGCGGCGTCGGGGTCGACCGCGGCGAGCCGGGCGTGCAGGCGCGCCAGCCCCTGGTCGGCGAGTGCCGCTTCGAGGCGGGCACGGATCGCGGGATCTGCCGGTGGCAGGTCCGAAAGGCCGTATTGCAGCGCACGAAAGTACAGCATCGTGCCGCCCACCAGCAACGGAATCCGGCCGGCAGCGGTTATTGCCTGCATCTCGCGCAAGGCATCGTCACGAAACGCGGCGGCCGAATAGCTTTCCGCAGGATCACAGATATCGATCAACCGATGCGGAGCGCGCGCGAGTTCCGCGGCATCGGGTTTTGCCGTGCCGATGTCCATGCCTCTGTAGACCATCGCCGAGTCGACGCTGACGAGATCCACGGGCAGATGATCGCGCAGCGCAATCGCGAGGTCGGTCTTGCCGGAGGCCGTCGGCCCCATGAGGAAAATGGCCGGGGGCAATGCGCCCGTCGCGACGTCAGCGGCGGACACTGCAAACCCGCGAGACAGGCACCGTATGCACCGACAACATCGTCATGTTCTGCACCCGCTGCCGCTCAGCGTCCGCGCAGGAACAGTCTGTCCAGCGCCGCCATGTCCAGCTGCGTCCAGGTCGGTCGTCCATGGTTGCATTGCGCACTGCGCTCGGTACGTTCGATATCCCGCAGCAACGCGTTCATCTCTTCGATGCCGAGTCGCCTGTTCGCACGCACCGAGGTATGACAGGCCATCGTCGCCAGAACCTCGTTGATCTGCTCCAGTATGCGCCAACTGTCACCGTGCACGACGAGATCGGCGAGCACGTCGCGCAACAGGCGTTCGGCATCGGCCGATCGCAGCAGGGCCGGCAGCGCGCGCACCACGAGGGTCTCCTCACCGCGGCGATCGACCTCCATGCCGAGCTCGCTGAACACGCCGCTGTTCTCCTCGACCAGGTTGGCCTCACGCCGGCTCACCGCCACGGTCACCGGCACCAGCAGCGGCTGACTCTTGATGCCCTCACCCGCTCGGGCACGTTTGAAGGACTCGTAGGTGATGCGTTCGTGCGCGGCATGCATATCGACCACGACAAGACCGTCACGGTTCTGTGCGAGTACATAGACGCCGTGCAGTTGCGCGATCGCAAATCCCAATGGATGGAGATCCTCGGCATCGGCGGACTCCTGCCTGTCGCTGACGAGCTCATCGGTCACCGCACCCATTGCAGACGGCGGTGGCATCTGCCACGCGGTCGCCGCCTGGTAGGCCGCGCGTCGCTCTGCCACATGCAAGGCCATCCCGTGTTGCCGTGGCACCGGCGTCGCTTCAGGGGCAATTGCGGGATCGTTGCGGGTGACCGCATCGTCGACGCCCGCAGTGCGCGCCGTAGCGGTGGGTTCGGCGAGCACGTCGTGCAGTGTGCGGAACAGGAAATCGTGCACCAGCCGACTTTCGCGGAAGCGCACTTCATGTTTGGTAGGGTGCACGTTCACGTCGACGAGCGTCGGATCCAGTTCGAGGAACAAGACATAGGCCGGGTGACGCCCGTGGAACAACACGTCCTGGTAGGCCTGACGCACGGCGTGCGTCACCAGCTTGTCACGCACCATGCGGCGGTTGACGTAGAAGTGCTGCATGTCCGCCTGGCTGCGCGAGAAGCTCGGCCGCGCAACCCAGCCGTGCAGGCGCAGACCCGCCGCCGCATGCTCGAAGAACAACGCTTCATCGAGAAAGGTTCCACCGAGCAGATCCGCGAGTCGGCGTTCGTGGCTTGCGCGATCACTGGCAGCGCGCGCGGCGAATACTTCACGGCCATTGTGATTGAGCACGAAACCCACGTCCGGTCGCGCCAGAGCGAGGCGCTTGACAACCTGCTCGAGGTGGCCGAACTCGGTCTTGTCGGTACGCAGGAACTTGCGCCGCGCCGGCGTGTTGTAGAACAGATCGCGCACCGTCACCACCGTGCCTCGCGGCAATGGCGACGGACGCAGTGCGTCGGCCTCGCCTTCACACGACCAGGCACGTTCGGCACCGGCGGCGCGCGATTCGAGCGTGAGGCGAGAAACCGATGCAATCGCCGGCAGCGCCTCACCGCGAAATCCCATGCTGGCGATACGCTCGAGATCTTCGAGTACCTTGAGCTTGCTCGTCGCGTGTCGTGACAGCGCCAACGACAGCTCGTCGCCTGCGATACCGGTGCCATCGTCGGTCACGCGGATCAGTTTGACGCCACCCTGTTCGATGTGGAGCTGGACCCGCCGCGCCCCGGCGTCGAGGCTGTTTTCGACGAGCTCCTTGACCACCGACGCCGGTCGCTCGACGACCTCACCCGCAGCGATCTGATTGACGAGTTGGGCCGGCAGGGCCTGGATCGTGGGAGACATGGCCGCATTCTGCCACCCGTCGCCCGTCGCGGACCAGTGTCGTCACGCCGCCCGGCGCGACAGGCAAAAAAAAGGCCCGTGTGGCACGGGCCGAGTCCTTCCATTCAGAGGAGTATCAGGACAACTTGGAGGGAAATCAGGGACGGATGTAGCTCCAGCCTTGTTCCTGGCGCTCGACCAGGTGGATCACACCCGACGGAACCATCTTGGCCTGCGGCACGAGGGCAACCGGCTTGCCGGCTTTCTTTTCCATCTTCTGCAAGGTGTTGGCGCAGGCGCGGAACGACACGTTGTCGAAATTCTGTGCAATGCTGGCGACGCGCGGCGCGGCTTTTGAGTTCGGCAGCAGCATGGTGAGACCGGGACCATAAGAAACGATCTCGATCTCGGCCTCCTCACCCTTGTCCTGGTAATACTTATTGATATTCGACGCGTTGTTCAGCACCAGCTCCTGGCGCGCGGGGTCGGCCTCGTCGAGGTGCAGCACGATACGGTGCGGACCTTCGGCATGGGCGGAAGCCGCGAACAGCATGGCTAGGGAAACGATCAGATACCGCATGTCTCTCTCCTGATTATTTGGTGGGGTCGGCCGGATTCTTGGGTTTGGCCCGGCTGCATCCGATGAGACGTGCGAGT
>JAGRHA010000401.1 GCA_020445205.1 Gammaproteobacteria bacterium | reverse complement strand
TGCGCATGCTGGTTGCGCTCGCGCAGTTCGCGGATACGCTGCACGCGCTCATCGACGCGCTGGCGCACGGCATGCAGTGCAGCTTCCCCTTCCTGGTCACGGCGCTGCAGATCGTTGATCTCGGCTTGCAGCGATACGTCCGACAGACGCTGCTGTTCTTCGGCGTTGCGCTCGAGGCGGCGTTTGAGCTGGGTTTCCTGCTGCTCCAGATGATTGATGCGTGTGCGCTCCACCTGGGCGCGCTGTGCCGGTTCGTTGGCGCTCTGATTGAATGTGTCCCACTCGGCCTGCCACGCCTGCATGTCCGCTTCCGCTTGCTGCTGTCCGCGCACGGCGGCATCGGCCTTTTCACGCGCGTCATCCAGCATGGGCCGATCGCGTTCGAGTTCACCGGCGAGTTCCGCGAGGCGGCTGCTGTCCTGCTCGTTCAGGTTCAACGCCTGTTGCAATGATTGGCGCGCCTGCACCAGGTCCGCTTCCTGTTGCCGGCGTGCCTCACGCGCATACTGAATGGCGTCTTCGAGTCGTGCGATCTCCGACCCGATGGCATAGAAACGGCCCTGCACTTCGTTGAACGAGTCGTTCGACTCCGCATGCGCCGCGCGCTGCTGTTCGATACTCGCCTCAAGATTGCGCTGGTCCGCGATCGCGGCCTGCAGCTTGTTTTCCTGCTCGGCGATGGTGCGGTCGCGCTGCTCGATGTCACCGCGCATGTCTTCGAGGCGCAGCACGAGTAATTCGGCGCGCACGCGCCGTTCCTCGTCGCGAAACGTCTTGTACTTCTCAGCCGTTGCCGCCTGGCGCTCGAGATGGCGCAGCTGTTTCTGCACCTCTTCGCGCAGATCATCGAGTCGTTCGAGATTCTCGCGCGTGTGCGCGATGCGGCTCTCGGTTTCGCGCCGACGCTCCTTGTACTTGGAGATCCCCGCGGCCTCTTCGAGGTAGACGCGCAGGTCTTCCGGTCGCGCCTCGATGATGCGCGAGATCATCCCCTGCTCGATGATCGAATAGCTGCGCGGGCCGAGGCCCGTACCGAGGAACAGGTCGGTGATGTCGCGCCGGCGACAGCGTACGCCGTTGAGGTAGTACAGCGACTGGCCGTCGCGCGACACCTGGCGTTTTACCGAGATCTGGCTGTACTGGGCATATTGACCGCCCGCACTGCCGTCGACATTGTCGAACACGAGTTCGATGGACGCCGTGCCCACGGGCTTGCGTGAGCTCGATCCATTGAAGATGACATCGGTCATCGACTCGCCACGCAAGTTCTTGGCCGAACTCTCGCCCATCACCCAGCGCACGGCATCGATGATGTTGGACTTGCCACAGCCGTTCGGTCCGACGACGCCGACGAGGTTGCTGGGGAACAGTACGGTGGTCGGGTCGACAAAGGATTTGAAGCCCGCCAGCTTGATTTTTTCAAGACGCATGGGCGGCAAAGATACAGGATGCGAGACACGCCGGACAAGGTCGCGCGGCGACTTTGCACATTACCGCAGCAAGCGTCTCATCTTACTGTTTCATGTGGCTTTTCTCAGTCAGCTCAAGGGAAATTGTCGGCCTTTTGCTTGGCGCACTGAATTATACTTCGCGCACATTTTCGTCCCCGCGTCAGGATTCCCCATGTCGACCGAGCCAAGCAAGACCCTGGAGACCTTCGATAACCCGCGCCCCGAGCGCGACTACACGGTGCGCATCCGCATCCCCGAATTCACTTGCCTGTGCCCGAAAACCGGGCAGCCCGATTTCGCCACGCTTTATGTCGATTACGTACCCGATCGTCAGTGCGTCGAGCTCAAGTCGCTGAAACTCTATGTCTGGTCGTTCCGCGACGAAGGAGCGTTCCACGAGGCCGTGACCAACCGTATTCTCGACGATCTGGTGAACGCGACCGCGCCGCGCTTCATGCGCCTGACGGCCGAGTTCAATGTGCGCGGCGGCATTTATACGAACGTGGTTGCGGAACACCGCTCAGCCACATGGACGCCACCGGCACCCGTGACGCTGCCTTGATCGGCCGGCGGCGGCTTCCGAAGCGCTCGCGAACCCGCCCTGGCACAGCGGTGCGAGTAGCCCCGCGCCGCATCGCCCGAACGACCCCACGTGCGGCTGTTTGAGGCATGAACGCCGCTGCAGATGCATGCTTCGTCGGTATCGATCTGGGGACCTCCGGCTGCCGTGTCGTTGCAATCGACGCGAACGCCGACATCTGCGCCGAAGCACGCGAACCGCTGCCGCCGTCTCGGCGCTCTGCCGATGGCGGCAGCGAACAAGATCCTGCCGCCTGGTGGCACGCCGTAACGAGCTCGCTGACACGCGTCGTCGACGAAACCCGGGGCGCGATCAAGGCGATCTGCGTCGACGGTACTTCATCCACACTGCTGCTCTGCGACGCGGCGGGCGAACCGTGCACCCCCGCGCTGATGTACGACGACCGCCGTGCGGCGGCCGAAGCCACGGCGCTGTCTCACATCGTGCCCGGTGACAGCGCCGCACAGGGTCCGACATCGGCCCTGGCGAAACTCCTCTATTTGCAGCGTAGCCCCGCCGCCGGTCACGCTGCACATGCCCTGCACCAGGCCGACTGGATCGCTGCCCGACTCACAGGTCGCTACGGCTTCAGCGACGAGAACAACAGCTTGAAATTGGGCTACGACCCCGTCGCACGATGTTGGCCGACCTGGATGGCCGCGGCAGGCGCTTTACCGCGACTGCTACCGCAAGTACTGCCGGTCGGCCGCGTGATCGGCAATGTTTCGGCCTTGATAGCGACATCGTTCGGCCTGCCCGCCTACACCCGGGTCGTCTCGGGCACCACCGACGGCAATGCCGCCGCATTGGCGTCGGCGATCAGCCTGCCCGGCGAGGCCGTGACATCGCTGGGCAGTACGTTGGTCTTGAAACTGATCAGCACGTCGCCCGTGACGGCAAAGGAATTCGGCATCTACAGCCACCGCCTGGGTGACGTGTGGTTGACTGGCGGCGCATCGAACAGCGGCGGCAGCGTACTGCGGCAATACTTCACCGACGAGCAGCTCGCTCAGCTGAGCGCGCAGATCGACCCGCTGCGCGACAGTGGGCTCGACTACTACCCGTTGCCCACCATGGGCGAACGGTTTCCCGTCGCCGATCCCAACAAGGCGCCATGCCTGACGCCGCGTCCCGACGATCCGGCGAGATTTCTGCATGGCATTCTGGAAGGGATTGCACGCATCGAAGCCGCTGGCTACCGACGTCTCGCCGAGCTCGGCGCCCCCTACCCGACGCGCGTGCTGTCGGCAGGCGGTGGCGCCGTCAACGACACCTGGCGACGCATCCGCGAACGCCTGCTCGGCGTACCTGTCGCGCGTGCACCTCACGACGAAGCGGCCTACGGCAGTGCCTTGCTCGCCAGAAAGGGTCTCAACGACGCGGCGATACCGCCTTTCTGAGGCGCAGCGACTCAGCCACGCAGCTTGGCGATCAGCGCGCGTGCCGACTTCGCGAATTCGGTATCAGGATTGTCGCGTGCGACACGCTCGAGCACCGGTCGCGCTTCCGCATCGCGCCGCATATCGATCAGCGCTTGACCCACATGCAGCGCAATTTCGGGGTTGCGCGGCGCGATGATCATGGCCTGTTGCAGTGCTGCGAGACCGTCGTTCTTGCGGCCTGAGCGGTACAGCACCCAACCATAAGTGTCGACGATTTCGGCGCGAGAAGGCGCCAATTCATACGCCTTGGTGGCAAGTTCGATCGCACGTTCGCGGTCATGCTCGAGGTACAACCACGCCATATTGTTGGCCAGCACGGCATCCGGCTCCGCGAAGCGCAACGACTCCTCATAGGCTTTGAGTGCCTCACGATCCTGCCCGGCCTGCTGACTCACCATGCCCAGCGTCGCCCACACCTTGCCGTCATCGGGATGCTTGCCGAGCCAATCGCGCAGGACCTTTTGCGACTCGCTGCGATTGCCCGCCGCGGCGAGTGCTTTGGCAAACGCGTCGACACGCTGTGCTGTGTATTCGATCTCCAATGCGCGGCGCGCGATGTCGATGGACTTCTCGACTTGTCCGAGTCCGCGATAAGCGGCAGCCGCAACGTCGTAACCGTACACGAGCCCGGGATAACGCTGCTGCAAGGTCTCGCCCACCGCCAGTGCCGACTGGAATTCTCGCTCGCGTAGCTCGAGCTCGCCCAATCCGACGAGCGCAATCGGCGCCTTGTACGCGGTATCCAGTGCAACCGACTGTTTGAACGCTTCCCGCGCCGCGGCGCTATCACCCTTCGCCGCATAGGCACGAGCAAGCTGGAACCACGCTTCGACCGACGGCGCGACGTCGGTCAGCTCTTTCAGCGTCAGCACAGCGCTGACGAAATCGCCACTCTGCAGTTGCGCCATTCCCTTCAGCCGCAGAACCGGCGGCAGGCGAGCCTGGTCCGGGCTGAGGTCTGACAGCATATTCACCGCTTTCAAACCTTCGTTCTGGCGCAAATACGTTTCCGCCAGAATCATGATCGGACGTATCGCGGCCGGATTGGCCTGGTTGGCCTTCAGCAACCAGTCCTGCACGCCTTTTTGATCGCCGCGCTCGCGCGCCAGCTGCGCCTTGCCCAGCATC
>JAGRHA010000400.1 GCA_020445205.1 Gammaproteobacteria bacterium | reverse complement strand
TGTTCCTCGTCCTCGCGTTCTTCAACAGTGCGGGTTTGTGGATGTTGGCCGAAGCCGAGTTCCTCGCCATTGCGCTGGTCCTGGTCTATGTCGGCGCGGTCATGGTGTTGTTCCTGTTCGTGGTCATGATGCTCGACATCAACATCGCCGAATTGCGGGCGGGTTTCGTGCGCAATGCGCCGCTGGCGATCCTCGTCGCACTGGCGATGGTGGTGGAGTTGGTGCTGGTCGTCGGTCCGCAACGTTTCGGCATCGAGAAAGCACCGCTGCCTGCTGCCAAGCCGCTCGAGTACAGCAACACCGAGGAACTGGGCATGGCGCTGTTCACGCAGCATCTGTACGCCTTCGAGATCGCCGCCGTCATTCTGCTCGTCGGCATCATCGCGGCGATCGGTCTGACGATGCGCAAGCGTCCTGAGACGAAGTACCAGAACCCGTCGCGACAGGTCTTGGTGAAAGCCAAGGATCGGCTGCGTGTCATCAAGATGGATGCCGAGGAGAAAGCCTGATGATCGCACTGTCGGATTACCTGATCGTCGGCGCGATCCTGTTCTCGCTCAGCGTCGCCGGCATCTTCCTCAATCGCAAGAACGTGATCCTGCTGCTGATGTGCATCGAACTGATGCTGCTGGCGGTCAACATCAACTTCATCGCCTTTTCGCACTTTCTCGGTGATACGGCTGGGCAGGTGTTCGTGTTCTTCATATTGACAGTCGCTGCGGCAGAGGCGGCGATCGGGCTGGCGATCCTCGTCGTACTGTTCCGTAACCGTCGCACGATCAACGTGGCCGACCTCGATACTCTTAAGGGCTAGCGATGGCAACGATCCTCCTCACCATTGTTCTGGCACCGCTGGTCGGCGCGATCATCGCCGGCCTGTTCCGAAATCAGATCGGGAAAACCGGCGCCCACAGTGTGACGATTCTCGGTGTGGGCGTGGCCTGTGTGCTGTCGCTGTACGTGCTGTGGCAGCACGCTTTCAATGGTGCACCGGTGTACAACGAGACGGTTTACACCTGGATGGTCAGCGACGGTCTGCGCATGGAGATCGGCTTTCTGATCGATCGACTGACCGCGATGATGATGGCTGTCGTGACCTTTGTGTCGTTGATGGTGCACATCTACACCATCGGCTATATGGCGCACGAGGAGGGCTATCAGCGCTTCTTCAGCTATATCGCGCTGTTCACCTTCTCGATGCTGATGCTGGTGATGTCGAACAACTTCCTGCAGTTGTTCTTCGGCTGGGAGGCCGTCGGCCTCGTCTCCTACCTGCTGATCGGTTTCTATTTCAAGCGCGAAACGGCGACCTTCGCCAACATGAAGGCCTTCCTCGTCAATCGTGTCGGTGATTTCGGCTTCATTCTCGGCATCGCGGCCGTGGCGATGTATTTCGGCAGCCTCGATTACAAAGAGGTGTTCGCGGCCGCCCCGCAGTTTGCCGATGCCACCATCACCATCTGGGGCGACAGTGCCTGGTCGTTGATGACGGTGATCTGTATCCTGCTGTTCATCGGCGCCATGGGTAAGTCCGCGCAGGTGCCGTTGCACGTGTGGCTGCCCGATTCGATGGAAGGCCCGACCCCGATCTCGGCGCTGATTCACGCTGCGACCATGGTCACGGCGGGTATCTTCATGGTGGCACGTATGTCGCCGCTGTATGAGCTATCCGAAACCGCACTGACGTTCGTTATGGTGATCGGTGCAACGACGGCGTTCTTCATGGGTCTCATCGGCATCGTGCAGAACGACATCAAGCGCGTCGTGGCTTACTCGACGCTATCGCAGCTCGGCTACATGATCGCCGCACTCGGCGCTTCGGCCTACGCTGCGGGCCTGTTCCATCTCATGACGCACGCGTTCTTCAAGGCGCTGCTGTTCCTCGCTGCGGGTTCGGTCATCATCGGCATGCACCACGATCAGGACATCCGCAACATGGGCGGTATCCGCAAGTACATGCCGATCACGCACTGGACGGCGCTGCTCGGTTCGCTGGCCCTGATCGGGTTCCCCGGGTTTTCCGGGTTCTTCTCCAAGGACGCGATCATCGAGGCCGTACACCATTCGCAGATTGCCGGCGCCGGCTATGCACACGTGCTGTTGGTCGCGGGGGTGTTCGTGACGGCGTTGTACAGCTTCCGTATGTACTTCCTCGTGTTTCACGGCGAGGGGCCGCGTGATGAGCATGCGAAGGCTCATCTGCATGAGTCGCCTTGGGTCGTGACACTGCCGTTGGTGCTGCTCGCCATCCCGTCGGTGGTGATCGGCTACATGACGGTCGGGCCGATGTTGTTCGGAGACTACTTCGATGGCGTGCTCACCGTCGCTGCCACCCACGATACCCTCGGCCAGATCCATTTCGAGAGCGCGACGGGCTTCCTTCTGCATGGCGTGATGGCGCTGCCGTTCTGGCTTGCGATGGCAGGTTTGGGCGTGGCCTGGTTCGTGTACACGCGCCGTCCCGACATCGCCCGCAACTTGGCAATCCGTTTCGATTGGGTGCACTTCATCCTCGATCGCAAGTACGGTTTCGACGAGTTCAACCAGGCGGTGTTCGCGGGTGGCAGCAAGATGCTCGGCAAGGCGCTGTGGCTGGTCGGCGATCGCGCGATCATCGATGGCGCTGCGGTCAACGGCTCGGCACACTCGGTCGGCTGGCTCGCGTCCGTCGTGCGCTATGTGCAGACGGGAATGCTGTACCACTACGCGATGGCGATCATCGTCGGATTGCTGGCACTGCTGGGATGGTTCGTGCTGCGCACCTAGCGTCAGCGCGCGCAAGCGCCGGCGTGTGCTTGCCGGTACAGGAAGGTTGCGATGGGCGCGCTGCGCCTGCGCTGGATTCGGTAAAGAGATTGTTCTGACATGACTGCAGATTGGCCCATTATCAGCGCGACGATCTGGCTCCCCATCCTCGGCGGCGCGCTCGTCCTGGGAAGCGGGGACAAGGCGCCCAACGTGTCGCGTTGGATCGCACTGCTCTTTGCCGTACTCACTTTCCTGGTCAGCATTCCGCTGTACACGGGATTCGATGCCGGCACGGCGGCGATGCAGTTCGTTGAAAAGACGCCGTGGATACCAGCGTTCGACGTCCACTATCACCTGGGTGTCGACGGCATATCGATGCCCTTGATCCTGCTGACGACCTTCATTTCGATCCTCGTCGTGGTCGCGGGATGGGAAGTGATTCAGTACAAGCCGTCGCAGTACATGGCGGCTTTCCTGATCATGGAAGGCGTGATGGTGGGTGTGTTTTCGGCGCTCGACGCGATGTTGTTCTACGTGTTCTGGGAAGCGATGCTGATCCCGATGTTCATCATCATCGGCGTCTGGGGCGGCCCGAACCGGGTCTACGCGACGATCAAGTTCTTCCTGTATACCTTCCTCGGCTCGGTGTTCATGCTGGTCGCCCTGATCTACATGTACTTCAAGTCGGGCTCGATGGAAATCCTGGCATTCCACGACCTCAAGCTCGACCTCACCGAACAAGTATTGATCTTCATCGCTTTCCTGCTGGCGTTCGCCGTCAAGGTGCCTATGTGGCCGGTGCATACGTGGCTGCCGGACGCGCACGTCGAGGCGCCGACCGGTGGCTCGGTGATTCTGGCCGCGATCATGCTGAAGATCGGTGGCTACGGCTTCTTGCGCTTCAGCCTGCCAATCACACCCGATGCCAGCAACGAGCTCGATTGGATGATCATCGGGATGTCACTCATCGCCGTGGTTTACATCGGCTTCGTCGCCCTGGTGCAGCAGGACATGAAGAAGCTCATCGCCTATTCGTCGATCGCCCATATGGGGTTCGTGACGCTCGGCTTCTTTATCGTCTTCATGATCACAGCGCGCAGCGACGTCACTAGCGGCGCGGTGCTTGGTATGCAGGGCGGTATGGTGCAGATGGTGTCGCACGGTTTCATCTCGGCGGCGATGTTCCTGTGTGTCGGCGTCTTGTACGACCGGTTGCACAGCAGGGACATCAAAGACTACGGCGGCGTCGTCAACGTGATGCCATGGTTTGCGGCCTTCATGGTGTTCTTCGCCATGGCCAATGCTGGCCTGCCCGGTACTTCCGGATTCGTCGGCGAGTTCATGGTCATACTGGCGAGTTTCCGTGCGGATTTCTGGTTCGCGTTCCTTGCCGCGACGACATTGATCGTCGGTGCGGCCTATACCTTGTGGATGGTGAAGCGGGTCGTCTACGGCGAGATCGGTTCCGAGAAAGTGGCCAAGCTGCAGGATATCAACGGGCGTGAAGCCGTCGTGCTCACATCGCTGGCGATCGCGGTGCTCATTCTCGGTATCTGGCCAGCGCCGCTCATCGAAGTGATGGATGCCTCAATCGACAATCTGGTCCGGCACATCGCCGTCACCAAGCTGTAAGCCCTCGGTCGGGCGCGTGCTGAACAACGGGTAGATTACGAAATGGAATACAACCTCACGACACTGCAACCCGTGCTGCCGGAGATGTTCCTGCTCGCAGCGGCCTGCGTGGTTTTGGTCGTCGATCTGTTCCTGACCGAACGCACACGCCTGGTGACCTATGGCCTGTCGTTGCTCACGCTGGTCGCAACCCTCGGACTCGTTCAATACGCCGCGGGTCCGGTCAAAGAGGTGATCCTCGACGGCAGCTTCGTGCGCGACCCGATGGCAGATGTGCTGAAGTCGGCGCTGCTACTGGTGTCGTTGTTTGCGTTCGTCTACGCCAAGGATTACCTGCGTGCGCTCGGTATTCTGCGCGGTGAGTACTATGTGCTCGGATTGTTCGCCATCCTCGGCATGATGGTGATGATCTCGGCCAACAGCTTCCTCACGGTCTATCTCGGTCTCGAACTGCTCGCGCTCTGTCTGTACGCACTGGTCGCGTTCCATCGTGACTCGAAGACGGGCGCCGAGGCTGCGATGAAGTACTTCGTGCTCGGTGCGCTGGCCTCGGGCATGCTGCTCTACGGTATTTCGATGGTCTACGGTGCGACGGGGCAGCTCGTGCTCCCCGAAGTCGCGTCGATGATCGCCGCAGGCAACGCCGATTCGACCGTGCTCGTGTTCGGGCTCGTGTTCATCGTGATCGGCGTTTCGTTCAAGTTCGGCGCCGTGCCGTTCCACATGTGGGTGCCGGACGTGTATCACGGTGCGCCGACGGCGGTGACGCTGTTCCTTGGCAGTGCGCCGAAGATCGCTGCGTTCGCGCTCGCGATTCGCCTCCTCGTCGACGGGCTCGGAGAACTGCTGGTGCAGTGGCAGGACATGCTCGTGATTCTCGCCGTGTTGTCGATGGCGTTGGGCAACGTCGTCGCCATCGCACAGACGAACCTCAAGCGAATGCTGGCGTACTCGACGATCTCGCACGTCGGCTTCATCTTCCTCGGCCTCATCGCGGGA
The DNA here is from genome assembly GCA_020445205.1 of Gammaproteobacteria bacterium. Taxonomy (GTDB): domain Bacteria; phylum Pseudomonadota; class Gammaproteobacteria; order Chromatiales; family Chromatiaceae; genus Thiosocius. The sequence continues at coordinate 6,220 of JAGRHA010000400.1, read as the reverse complement.
ACCGACAAAGGTTTTTCGGCGGCGATGTTCTACGCGATCGTCTACGCGCTGACTGCTGCCGGCGGCTTCGTTGTGGTCACCATGCTCAGCCGTAACGGTTTCGACGCCGAGAACATCCATGATCTCAAAGGGCTCAACGACCGCAGCCCCTGGCTCGCCTTCATGATGATGCTCATCCTGTTCTCGATGGCCGGTGTACCGCCAACCGTGGGCTTCTTCGCCAAGCTGTTCGTTCTCGATGCCGTGGTAAGTGTCGACATGGTCTGGCTGGCCGGTGTCGCGGTGTTCTTTTCGATCATTGGCGCCTTCTACTACTTGCGCGCCATCAAGGCGATGTACTTCGATAAGCCGATCGACAACACGGTGTTGGTATCCGCAATCGATACGCGCTTGATGATGTCGGTGAACGGGCTCGCCATGCTCGGCTTCGGTCTGTTTCCCGCCGCGTTGCTCGGCGCCTGTCGCGCCGCTTTCGGTGCCTGATCGCACCGACTGTTCAAGACATTTGCCGTATTTGATGTTGCCCGACAGGCCAGAATTCGGTATAGTTTGCCCTCGTCAGATGCGGGGTGGAGCAGTCTGGCAGCTCGTCGGGCTCATAACCCGAAGGTCGTAGGTTCAAATCCTGCCCCCGCTACCAAATATCGTTGTCAGGCCTACTTCGCTCTGGCAGCCGCAGAAAAAGGGCACCGGTCTACCGCGTGCCCTTTTCTCGTTCTGCGGAGTTGTCTTTGCCGTCGATCCCGAATTCAAGCGGGATTCGTTTCGTCAGTTGCCGCAAGCTTGCGTGCCCGTTGGCGACGGAACTCAACGATGAGAATCGGCTTCGTGTAGCAAATGCCGCCCCGAGCCAAGCGGTCCAGAACATGCCACAGGCGATGGCAATCCCTTGCACGAATGCTATGTGACGATTTGGTCGCCGGCCGGCCGCTGTGCCTGCCGCAATTATCCGAAGTCAGACAGTTTCATCGTGCCGCTCGCTGCCGTCGCCATGTTCACGGCGCGGGCTACGAGCCTGGGTAATCGGTCACCCGGAGGTATGTCGGTCGCGTGCGCTCTCAGGTCACAACAGAGAGAAACGCTTCGTTGAGTTTACGATCGTGATAGAAGATGCCGGCACCGACCTCCTCCATGGTCCACTTGGTGGGCTTCCAATCGGGGTAGGGCTGGTAGCCACCGCAATAGGTCTCGAATCGGTTGCCCGAGGGATCGAACGCATAGATGGTCGTGCCGCGTGTGACACCGTGACGCGTCGGTCCGATATCGATCGCGACGCGGTTCATCGACATCAGGTCGGCTGCGCGCAGGACCTTTTCCCAGGATTCGAGCAGAAAGGCGACGTGATGCAGGCGACCGGGTTCGGCATGGCGGACGAACGCGATGTCGTGCGCCTTGTTTGAACAGGACAGCCAGATCGCGAGGTCACTCTGGTCATCCTGGACAATGTGTTCGACGAGATAGAAACCGAGGACGTCGCGGAAGATCGCGTGCGCGCCGTCGATATCGGGGCCGTACAGCAGGATGTGATCCATACGGATGGGCGCGATGCCATGCTCGGCCTCGGGCGACCACGCTTCAGGATTGACGTAGGGCAGGGTGCCTCCGACGTCGGTCTTCTCGGCATACAGCTCGATGATGTGGCCGGTCGGAATCCGGAAGCGGACGCGCTCGCCGGTTTCCAGGAGATCGCCCGCCGGCATGCGTTCCGTCGCCACACCATAGGCGTTGAGATCACTTTCGAGCTGATCGAGTGTGGCCCGATCGAGCACTTTGAAGCCGTAGAAGTCCAGCCCGGCGCTGTCGGCTTCGCGGATGATGACGCTGTTGTGATCGCGTTCGTCCCAGGTTTTGAAATACACCCGGCCCTGGTCATCGCGACCCGTTTCGATGAGACCGAGGACATCGGTGTAGAAGGTCACGGATTCGTCGAGCTGCAGCCTGAGCATTGGTCGCCACGGCCGTGGATCAGCGCGGCTCGCGGCGGCCACGCTCTGGTCAGTCACGGCTGCGGCGGTGCGGCGCCTGCGCGACTGTCAGAGCTTCCGCATCACGGCGTTGATGCGCGCCGCCATGTCGTCGCCGAAGCCGGGATCGAGGCGCAGGTCGGCTTCGTACAGCAGCATGTAATCCAATGCGTACTCGCTGCCCGAGAACGCCGTGACGAGATCGACGAGCACGCTGTAAGCACCTTTGGACTGGACCATGCCATCGACCTTGGTGCCGAGCGTGGCATAGGTCGTGGCGGCGAATTGGCTGCAGTCGACGGCCTCGTTGCGGTGATTGATGTAGCCGCGACCGCAGATGACCTGGCAGCCCTCGGACCAGTTGCTGACGCCGCGGCCACCCCAGTGGATGTTGATCGAGTTGTTGTTTTCGAGACTGCCGGCGAGGTCGGACTGCGTCAGTGCGAAATCACGGTCGCTGTCGCGCACGATGAGCACGCCGCTGCTGCGTGGTTTGAGCGCCTGATAGACCTTGTTCTGGTCGGATTGCTTGTGCCAACCGAAGCGGTAGTGGTGCTGGCCATGCACGAGGAAAGGCGCGCCGGCACGGTGGGACGACTTGCCGGGATCCGTGGTGCCATAAAACTTGAAAACGGCACCGTTGATCAGCAGGACGAACACGTCGTCGTTCTGCCGTTGTCCGGGTTTGGCCTCGTCGCGACGGACGCCGATCAGGTGGATCCGGCGTGGGTCGAAGTCCCAGCGGTCGACGGGCAAGGTGTCCGTAGGTCGGTGATAGTCCCGTATGCGCTGTAACAGGGCCGTCGGTTCGCGGCGGTAATGGTCACGCACGTGCTCGAGCAGCTGCATCCATTGGCGGTACTCGGCATTCGGCCGCTGGCTGCTGAACCCGCGCCATTCGGCGACCAGGCGGTCGTCGATCCAGCGCTGCATGTGGGCAAAACTCTTGCGGCCGAACACGCCATCCGGGGCGCCGATGCTCGCATCCCCTTCGATCGATCGTACGTACTCCTGGAACAAACGCATGGATGACGTTGTCCGATAGCCGCACAGGCCGTCGATCTTGCCGAAGGGAAAGAACCCTGCGCGCTGCAGAAACCGTTGCACCGTGGCAACTTCATCGCCGTTCTGGACGACAAAACGATGCCATTCACCGACCCGTTCACCGCGGAACTGCGCGCTTGGCGGCATGGCGGGTTCGTGCTTGTCGCGGAAGTAGGCGACGGTATCGGTCGGGCGGCAACCGGTGTCGCAGGTACCGAGTCTGATCATACGGTGTGCTCCGGGATCGGTGCGGATGGCGATCGATTGTAGCCGTTCGACAGGGCGGCCGCGTGGCGCCGCGTCTCAGTGGCGCCGGGTGGTTTGGGAAACGCAATCCTTGAACCCGGTCACGGGATGCGGCATCCATGTCTCAGACAATGGGGGTGCGGTGCTAGCATCGCGCCGCGCGATTTACAGGCGTTTGGTCGCCGCGTGCACGGGCACGGGGCGGCAGGTGGGTTAGTTCATGGGGATCAGGGTCAGGCTCGCGGAAACGACCAAAGAGCTCGACGACGTGTTCTGGGTGCGTCGCCAGGTGTACTCGGTCGAAGAGGGCAAGTTTGCGGGTGACCAGGTAGGCGGGGATTACCTTGTCGATCGATTCGATGCGCATCCGAGCTGCGCGAAACTGATCGCCTACGACGGCGACGAGCCGATCGCGACGATTCGCGTGAATCTGGATACGGGCAGCGGGTTGCCGGCCGAGTCGCTGTATGATTTTTCCGATGTAAAAGCGCGCATCATTCACGAATGGCACGCGAAACGCGGCGAGATGCCACGTCTCGGTAGCGCCGGTATGCTGGCGGTGCGGCGCCCCTGGCGGCGTCGGCGCGATGTCGTACGGTCGTTGTTCAAGCTCGCGGCGACCGTCGGTCGGGCGTGGGGTGGCACCCATGTGCTGGTCGCGGTCAATCACGAGAACGAAGATATGTACCGCCGGCTCGGTTTCTCGCCGGTCGACGACAAACGCTGGGTCGACAGCATCGGTGATCATGTCGTCCCGATGGTGTCGACATTCGGCGATATCTACACCCACACCGTGGGCGCGCGTCTCGATGATATCGATCTGCTGAATTGCTTCCCGAATCCGTTCCGGCGCATCGTCTATCGTGCGGGTGAGTCGGTGTTCAATGAATTCGACGAGGCCGACGAGTGTTACATCATCGACGTCGGCAGCGTGAAGATCACGTCCACGCACGCGGGTGATGGACGTGAATTGGTCTTCGCTGTACTCGGTCCCGGCGAGATGTTCGGCGAGATGGCGCTGATCGATGCCAAGACGCGTTCGGCGAACGCGATTGCCGCCAGTGATACCGAACTCATCGTGTTGCGTCGCGAAGACTTTCTACAGAGCCTGCACGAGCGACCCGAACGCCTCGACAAGGTGCTGAACTTCTTTGCCGCCCGGCTCCGCCGTGCCGATGAATTCGCCAAACTCCTGGCGTACGGTACCGCGGAACAGCGCATCGAATTCGCGTTGACGGGTTTGCTCGAATCCGGCCGACTCAAGTCGCGTTCCGATGGCACCACGCTGTTGCGTGCGGGGCCGACGGAACTCGCCGCGGCCGCGGGCGCGAACCTGGCCGATGTCCGGGGCTTTCTCGACCGCCTGCGCAGACGCGGAATCTGCGACTACAGCGATACACGCATAGAGTTTCTGCGACCCTATCACCGCTCTGCACCCGTCGCCGAAAGACCGCGTGGCAAGGTGGGCGGTTAAAGCACTCGCACTCCGCTATGATTGGCGCATTCACGGTGACGTGATCTGCGCAGCCGGCACCGGACACCCGCCGACAGTGACTGCGCGCGATTCACGTCGCCGCGGAGTGAGGCCTTTCCGCCTGAACCAACGGCTGTCGCAAGAATGACGGATGGCAGGGGTACGCGGGACAGGAAACGCTGTTTCGCCGTCAATGCCGGACCTGATCAAGATGCTCAACAATGTCTACCTGTTCGATGGCCTGTCTGATGAAGAGCGCGCGACGATCGAACGCCACGCGGTGCTCAAGCACTACCGCAAGAACACGGTGATCATCCAGCGCGGCGACGATGCGAACGCGCTGTATATCATGCAATCCGGACGCGCAAAGGCCTATGTCGCCAACGAAAAAGGACGTGAGGTGGTCCTCAGCGAACAGGAACCGGGTGCGGTTCTCGGCGAACTCGCGTTGCTCGGTGAGATTCCACGAACCGCGTCGGTGATGACCCTGGAGGACAGTGACTTCCTGGTCCTGTCGAAGCGTTCATTCGACGAGTGCATCAAAGAGCATCCCCATATCGCGTTCAATCTCATCCGTGCATTGGCCCGCCAAGTCGATGCCCTGACCGCGTCCATCACCGATTTCGCGCTGCTCGATGTCTACGGACGGATTGCCAAGGTTCTGACCGAAAGCGCTGTCGAAGAAGGTGAACGCGTGATCACGCCGAAACTCACCCACCAGCAGATTGCCGACCGTGTCGGCGCCTCCCGCGAGATGGTGAGTAAGATCCTCAAAGACCTCCGGGCCGGCGGGTATATCGACGTCGAGAGTAAACGCTACGTGATCCAGCGCCGCTTGCCCGCCAACTGGTAGCGGTCTTCGCGCGCAGCGCGCAAAGGGTAATTTTTCACATTCCCGGCACGCACTATTGCCCTCAAGTCAGATTGTTCCCGATCTAAGGTTTTCCCCAGGAACGGGTGGCCGCGGGCGACTTGCCCGTTTCACCTGTCGAGGGGGCATCGGAGGGGACGAGCATGAACATCAAGGATATTGTGATTACTGTCTGCCTGCTGGCCGGCATCTACGTCAACCTGCTGTTCCAGGATTCGTTGGCCGCAGGCCACGAGGGGCAGTGGCAGTTGCAGCGCCTGAATCACCCGTCGGCTGCGCAACTGGCGGCCGAGCGGCGCGGGCGCGTGGCCATCTACGACGGACTGGAAGTCAGCGAGGTCGAGCACGCACTTGACCACCAGTTCGATCGCATGGGCGCGATGATGTTCGTGCGCACGCGTTTTCCCACCGCCGACGGCGGTTTCGCCAGCGACAACGATTGCGACTGAGCACGGCACGTTGAGGCGACGTCCGGGGCGTGGCTTGCGCCTTGCCTGCGTGGGCAAGCGCGCACCGGCGATTGGCGGTTGCGGGACGCGATCATTCGGGCAAGACTCGCGAGAGACGGCACCGGCCGCGGTGCCGACGTTGGTCGTGGTCTTGGGGAACAGATACCGATGG
>JAGRHA010000399.1 GCA_020445205.1 Gammaproteobacteria bacterium | reverse complement strand
CGACAGGTATTCGCCCCGTGCCTGGAATACGGCAAATGCCCAATGCTGCACCATGGGCAGATGCACCGGCGGACGCACCACACGTAACCTGCTGTCGGCGTAGCTGAGGATGACGTCACTGCAACCATTGTTGGAGTGATTGTCCGACACCAGAACCTCGAGGTTTGGGTAGTCCTGTTCAAGGACGCTGTCGATACATTGCCGGAGAAACGCGTCGTTCTGGTTGTATACCGGGATAACGACCGTGACGAGTGGGAGAGTGTTCTCAGTTTCCATGCCTGAACAACCAAAAGCCTTGTGACCCCGCCGCGTCCCAGAAGCAGAACAAGCGCGTCCTGCTTCGGACCGGCCGGGCGACCAACATCCAACCGACGCATACACTGTAGGGCGTGTACGGGATTCGCCAGCGCAGCGGGATTGCGATGGTCCGCGGAGATAGTAATACCCGCACCCCGTCCATCGACGCCAGTGAGCGCGGCAATCCCGCCCGGTCCGTCGTCAAAGGCACGCCCTTGTATGCCCTGGGCGCGGATTGTAACGAGTTTTGCGCGGAAAATTTTTGCTACCGCTCAGGCCGCTGACGAAAACCGTGAGCCGGTCACACGTGGCGGCCCGTCGCCACGCGCTCACGGCCAGTCCCGGCCGCGGGCGGATGCCCCTATCGCCGGCATTCTCCAGCCACTGTTCACGCGCGGCACATCCTGACTGCCGAGTCGACGCGCGTGATCGGCAGTGGCGTCAATAGGTGGCACGGCACCGAGTCAACGTGGCGCACATGCTTGCGGGTCGCATGAAACCGTGTCGGCATGGTAGCTTCCCCCCGCCACTCCCGCCCCCGATTGCGGCACTTTCGCACGCCGCTGATGCCCGCGGACTGAGGCAAAGGAACAGATCTGATTACACGGACGCAGATGAATCCGATTGGTAACCAGACCGCTCAGGGCGGTAAACTTTCCGGGTTTTACCCATAACTCGAAGGCCTGACTGGCCTTTTTTCCGTTATTTTTTTGCACACCAGGGTACTCGCACTTATGGATCCAATCTCACAGTTCAAGCAGGAGCGCGCAACCGACATCGCCGCCATGGGAGACGATGAAGAGCTCAAGAAGAAATCGCTCGACTGGATGCTGCACGCGGACAAGTACAAATATACGTATAACTACACTTGGCTCGGCCGACCGATCATCAAGTACCCGAATGACATCGTTGCGACGCAACAAATCGTTTGGGATGTGAAGCCCGACCTCATCATCGAGACAGGCATTGCACATGGCGGGAGCCTGATCCTTTCCGCCTCGCTGCTCGAACTCATCGGCGGTGACGGCCGGGTGCTGGGCATCGATATCGATATCCGCGAACACAACCGCAAGGAGATCGAGGCACACCCGATGGTGAAGCGCATCGACATGATCGAAGGCTCGTCGATTGCCGACGATGTCATGGATCAGGTCCGCGCCGCGGCGTCGAAAGCCAGCAGAGTGATGGTGTTCCTCGACTCGCTGCATACGCACGACCATGTCCTCAAGGAACTGGAACTCTACGCGCCGCTGGTCACGGTGGGCTCGTATCTCGTACTGCCCGACACCTTCATCGAATATTTCCCCAAGGGCTACTATGCACACAACCGGCCCTGGGATGTCGGAAACAATCCGATGACCGCGATGCGCGCCTTCATGGACGGCAACACCGACTTTGAAATCGACCGGGATCTTTGCAACAAGCTCATGATCACGGAAGCGTTCGACGGTTACCTTCGTCGCGTCAAGTAATCGACGGGGGCACGGCCGACATGAGGGTATTGCTGACCGGTGCCACGGGCCTGATCGGATCCGCGGTCGCGCGCCGTCTGCGGAAGGATCACAAGGTCGTCACCTTGGGCAGGAAAGCAGACCTGGTCGACCTCGTCACGGACCTCGCGGACCCGGCCGCCGTGGCCGGGCTCGACCTTCCGCCATCGGATTGCCTGGTGCATTGTGCCGGGGTCATTGACGAGGACTTCAAAGCTGACCCCATGGCGGCCTATCTGCGCGCCACGCTGGGCGCCGACGCACTTGCGGACGTTGCGAGCAGATCCGGCTGCCGACGCTTCGTGTACGTCTCAAGCACCCACGTGTACGGTGCTCAGGTCGGCGAGATCCGCGAAGATGTACCGGCCAATCCACAGTCGCATTATGCGCTCGCGCATTTCTGCACCGAGCAGATCATGCGGCGGCACGCGGCGCAGGTCGACGGTTCTGCCGTGATGCTCCGCCCCAATGCCGTTTACGGATTGCCGGCGCATCCGGAGTCGTTTCAGCGCTGGTCCCTGATACCTTTCAGTTTCCCCTGCGAAGCAAAACGTGACGGACGTATCACCTTGCGCTCCAGTGGCCTGCAGAAGCGCAACTTCGTCAGTACCGCCGCCATCGCGGACATGGTTGCGCGCTGCCTGGGTGGCGATCTCGCCACCGCCGCGGGGGTCATTCATGTGCTGGGGACGGAAACGGAAAGCGTCTATGATTTCGCGCAGCGTTGCCGGAGAATTGCTGAACAGGATATGGGACGTCCCTGTGCGGTAGAGCGTCCGGCATCCAGTCTCGACGCGCCGGGCGCGCAGATCGGTGCCGATTTCTCTTTGACCAGCCGCTTTGAGCAGCAACGTCCCGCCGAGGAACTCGACAGCTTCATCAAACGACTGGTCCAGCTATGTTGATCGTCTCTCCCAGCGCCAGGATCTCACCGCTGGCTCACATCGAAGATTCGGTGCGTGGCACCAAGATCGAGATCGGTGACGAGGTTTTCATCGATTCGTTCGTGCGCATCAACCCCACGGGCGGCAGCGGCGACCTGATTATCGGTCCGCGCTGCTACATCAATGCCGGAACAGTGATCTACACGGGCAACGGCATCGTCATGGGAGAAGGTGCATTGATCGCCGCGAACTGCACGATCGCACCAACCAACCACGCTTACCGGGAACGCTCGAGAACACTGCTTCAGCAGGGCTTCCTCCCGTCGAAAGGCGGCATCAAGATCGGCGCCGACTCGTGGATCGGCGCCAATACCGTCGTTCTCGACGGGGCCGAGATCGGCCAGGGAGCGATCATCGGGGCGGGCAGCGTGGTGTCGGGCATTATCGAGCCATACAGCGTCAATGTCGGCAATCCTTTGCGCAAGATCGGGGAACGTCGGTAAACGCAGTGACAGGCAGGAACCTGATCGCGGCGTACTCCGGCATGTTCGTGAACCTGCTGGTGCCGCTGATCGTCACGCCATTCGTCCTCAAAGCACTCGGCACAGAAGCCTATGGATTGATTGGCATCGGCCTGATGCTGCAATCGATCCTGACATTCCTCGAGGCCGGCATGTCCGCGGCGCTGTCGCGAACGTTCGCCGAGCGCACGGCAATACGCGATGATGTAGAGGATCGGGCGGGCATGCATGACCTGCTGCGCACGCTCGAGCACTTCTATCTGGCACTCGCACTCGCTGTCGGCCTGAGCGTCGTCGGACTATCACACCTCATTGCCGGTTACTGGATCACCGATCACGCGCTATCGCATGACATGGTCTGGCAGTCCATCTCGCTCATCGGTCTGATGATCGCCGTGCGATTCTTCGTGTCGCTCTACGGTGGCGGCCTTGTCGGATTGCAACGCCAGGTCGTACTCAACACCACCTCCATCACGCTGAACTTGGTGGCCAATCTCGGCGCGGTCATGGTGCTGTTCTGGATTTCCTCGGACGCCCGCGCATATTTCGGCTGGCTGGCCATCATGGGCGCGCTGACCGCCATCGCGCTGCGTATTGCGGTGATCGCGGCCATGCCGGCAAAGCCGCGGCCCGCACGTTTCGATTGGAACCAGTGGCGCGGGATCAGACAGTTGTCATTTGGCATCGGCTCGCTGACCGTCACGTCACTCGCCGTGACCCAGGCCGACAAGCTGCTGCTGAGCCGCTTCCTGCCGCTGCGCGATTTCAGCTTCTACTCCATTGCATCCAACGTCGCCAACTTCGTGCAGCTCATCACCGTGCCGGTGCAGACGGTCTACTACCCCAAGATGACGCAATTGCGGGCGAAAGGCGATGCCACGACCCTGCTGAGCACCTACCATTTCGCTTCGCGCATGGTTTCACTCGTGGTCTTCCCGCTCGGCTTCACGCTTGCGATCTTCAGCCACGACGTGCTGCTTTTGTGGCTGCGCAATCCCGAGATCGCGCAGCAGGTCGACACAATACTGACGCTACTGGTCGCTGGCACGACGCTGCTCACCAGCCTCATGATGATGCCGTACGCAATGACGCTCGCGCATGCCGACACCCGGATAACCCTGCATTCTCATCTTGTCCTGCTACTCATCCAGATACCCGCCGTGGTGTACTTCGCCATCAACTACGGCGCCGAGGGTGCTGCCGGTTTATGGTGCGCCCTGTTCTGTCTCTACGGACCGCTCTACGCATGGCGCGTCAACCGGAAATACCTGCCGAGCAGCCACCTGCGATGGCTTTGGGATTGCGTGCTGCGCCCCGCCCTGCCGGCTTTCGCCGCGGTCATGCTGGTCCAGCAGGCCACGGTCGCGCTGGCAGTACCTGCCAGCTTCGCGATTCTCTACCTGCCATTGGCCTGGGCATCGTCGCAGTCCGCTGCCTGGCTCGTGGCGCCGCTGCCAGGAATCAGACTGCGCGCCATGCTGCGCACTGTCTGACATGGCGTGTCAGACACGCCAACTCGCGCGGTGATCACGTCCACGGACGCCGCCCGGAAGACAACCTGCCCGACCCGGCACATGTAGGGCATCGTCGCCGGGGCAAGCCCGGAACATGCCGCCGGAACGCCGTTTCGCAAAGCCTGGGCCCGCAGGCATGAAAGCCCGGCGCCGCCCCACAGTAGCTGATGTCGCACACGCGAAATAGTAAGATGCGAAGGTGAAATTGCACTGTCGCACAAACGCCACGGCACCCCATCCAATGCCCGCTGCCCCAGCGTCGTACGACCAGCAAAAAGGTCGACACATGTGAATCGGTTCACGACAGTCATCATCGCCTGCGTGCTGCTCATTGTCTTCCTGCCCGCAATGGCGCTCGTGGCCGGCGCCATTCTCGTGCGCATGGGGCGTCCCGTGCTGTTCGCACAAGATCGTCCCGGCAAGGACGGTCAGCTGTTCCGTTTGATCAAGTTTCGCACCATGCGCAATCAGGTCGACGCAGACGGTACCCCACTCGCCGACGCGGCCCGGCTCACGCGGCTCGGCACCTTTCTGCGTCGTACCAGTCTCGACGAACTGCCCGAGATCTGGAACGTGGTGCGTGGCGACATGAACCTCGTGGGACCGAGACCGCTGCTCGTCGAATACCTGCCGCTGTACTCCGATCGGCAGAAGCGTCGCCACGAAGTGCGCCCGGGCATCACCGGCTGGGCGCAGGTCAACGGTCGCAACAACCTGTCTTGGGACGAGAGATTCGAGCTCGACGTGTGGTACGTCGACAACCGCAGCACATGGCTGGATCTGAAGATCCTCGCCATGACAGTCGCCACAGTCATTGGTGCGAAAGACGTCAACCAAACTGGGCACGCCACCGCCGAGAAATTCAAGGGCGGCGATTGACGTGACGACGACAGTGCGGCAGAACCCAGCGGACGGCTTTGATGGCAAAATGCCGCTTTGTCTCGATCGGACGGAGCCCTTTTGGGCGTATGCGGCATATTCGCCGGGAAAGCGTTGACGCTGGGCTCATCAGCAGATCGCTAGCCGGGCGAACTGGCCATCGCCAGCGGTCGCGCAGGGAGTGGCGACGCCGACGGTGCTCCGGCAATCCGGGACCATTGCAGTCAATGGTCTCATTGGGTATCCACGTACGCGGAAGCACGATACCTCAGCAGCATAAATTTGAGGAATGACGTGAAGAATGGGCTCTTGATTGTCGGCGCAGGCGGCCATGGCAAGGTGGTGGCCGACGCCGCCTTGCTGCAGGCGGCATGGCAAAAGATCGCGTTTGTTGACCGCGACCCCAACGTGACGGAGACCCTGGGTTTGCCCGTCTTCAGCGGCGAACCTGCGGACGATCAACTGCGCGAGGATTTCTCCGATGCCGTCGTCGCGATAGGTAATGCGGCGACGCGCCTGACGCTTCTCGACAGCCTACATCGCATGGGATACCGGCTTCCTGTGATCCAGCATCCGCGCGCGGTCGTGAGTACACGTTCCGAGATCGGCCCCGGCAGCGTTCTGTTCGCCAACGCGGTCGTCAACCCCGACTGCGTACTCGGCCGCGGCTGCATCGTCAACACCGCAGCCACCATCGACCACGACTGCGTGCTCGCCGAGGGCGTGCATATCGCGCCCGGCGCGCACCTCGCAGGTGGGGTACGCGTGGGGCGCGCGACCTGGATCGGCCTCGGTGCCTGCGTGCGTGAATACCTGTCCATCGGCGACGAGGTCACAATCGGTGCCGGCGCCGTGGTGGTCAACGACATCCGTGCTGGCCAGTGCGTGGCCGGTGTACCCGCACGACCGGATTTCGGCAGCAACACGCGGCAGCCGACATGACTTCGACGACGTCACGTACCACACCCCTGCCCCCCTGGCCCTCATATACCGAAGAGGAAATCGCAGCGGTACACGAGGTGTTGGCATCAGGCCGCGTCAACTACTGGACCGGCGACGAAGGCCGCGAGTTCGAACGTGAGTTCGCCGATTACGTCGGTGTCGCGCACGGCATCGCGCTGGCCAACGGCAGCGTCGCGATCGAACTCGCCCTCATCGCGCTCGGTATCGGGCCAGGCGATGAGGTCATTGTCACACCGCGCTCCTTCATCGCCTCGGCCAGCAGTATCGTGATTCGCGGTGCGACACCGGTATTCGCCGATGTCGACGCCGACTCACAGAACATCACCGCGGCCACCGTTGAACCGCTGATCGGACCCCGCACGAAAGCGATCATCTGTGTGCATCTCGCGGGCTGGCCGTGCGACATGGACCCGATCCTGACACTGGCACGCAAGCACAATCTGAAGGTCATCGAAGACTGCGCGCAAGCGCACGGCGCACGCTACCGGGGACGCCCTGTAGGCTCGTTTGGCGACATGGCGGCGTTCTCGTTCTGTCAGGACAAGATCATGACCACGGGTGGCGAAGGCGGCATGCTGGTCACCAACTCACAGGCATTGTGGGATACCGCCTGGTCTTACAAAGACCACGGCAAGCGCTACGCCACCGTGTACCGGCCACGCGAACCACACGAAACCGGTTTCCGCTGGGTGCACGAATCGTTCGGCACCAACTTCCGCATGACGGAAATGCAGTCAGCGATCGGCCGCGTGCAGCTGCGCCGGCTCGAGGACTGGGTCGCGCAACGTCGTCGCAATGCAGCGCGCCTGACCGAAAAGCTCGCCGACGAACCGGCGCTGCGGATACCGCTGCCCGATGCCGACAGCTTTCACGCCTACTACAAATTCTACGCGTTCCTCGATCCGGCGTGCCTGCGGCCGGACTGGAGCCGCGACCATATCATCGGCGAGATCAACGCCCGTGGTGTACCCTGCTTCACCGGCAGCTGCAGCGAGGTCTATCTCGAAAAGGCCTTTACCGAGTCACCCTACCGCCAGGCACAGCGTCTGCCCGTGGCACAGGCGCTCGGCGAACAAAGCCTGATGTTCCTCGTTCACCCCACGCTCGACGAGGCAGACATGGGTTACGTGGCGCAGGCCGTGCACGAGGTGCTCAAGGATGCCTGCCGATGAAGGAACGACACGTATGAGCATGCGCATACCACGCACCCTGATCGTCTTCGTACACGACATCTGCATGGTGCCCGTGGCCTGGTTGGGCGCGTACTGGCTCCGCTTCAATCTCACGACGATTCCACCGACCTACTTCGATCAAGCCCTGTTGACCCTGCCCTGGGTACTCGCCGTACAGGCGATCGCGTTCTACCGCTTCGGCTTGTACAAAGGTGTGTGGCGTTTCGCCTCGGTGCCCGACCTGCTGCGGATACTCAAAGCCGTGACCGTAGGTGCCATCGTCGCAATGGCCGTGTTGTTCCTCATTTACCGGCTCGACAAGGTACCGCGCTCGCTGCTGGCGCTGTACCCGCTGTTGTTGCTCATGCTGCTGGGTGGGCCACGTCTGCTGTACCGCTGGTCGAAAGACCGCCGACTGGCGATCAGCGGCGGCAAGCGCGTCCTGATCGTGGGCGCCGGACAGGCCGGTGAACAGCTCGCGCGTGACCTGCTGCGAAACCAGGCTGGCACCTATCAGCCAGTCGGTTTTGTCGACGACAAGGCGCGCCGACACGGTCAGGATGTGCACGGCATACCGACGCTTGGCGCCTGTGCGCGTATCCCCGAACTCGCGCGCAGTCTCGACATCGACCTGATCATGCTCGCAATTCCGTCGGCGACCGGCGAAGAGATGCGGCGACTGGTCGCACTCTGCGATGAAAGCGGCGCACCCTACCAAACGGTGCCGCCGCTCGACGCGCTCTTGAGCGGACGCGTGGCCATCAACCAGCTGCGTGACGTATCGATAGAGGACATCCTCGGCCGTGAACCCGTGTCGCTCGACTGGGATGCGATCGGCCGGGGCCTCAGCGATCGTGTGATCCTGGTCACTGGCGCCGGCGGGTCGATCGGCTCCGAACTGTGTCGCCAGATCGCCATGCTCGGTCCGCGCCACCTCGTGCTGTTCGAGAACAGCGAGTTCAATCTCTATTCGCTACAGATGGAACTCAAACGCCGTGTTCCGCAGCTGGCATTCACTGCCTGCCTCGCCGACGTACGCGACGCCGCGCGCGTCGACGAGATCTTCACGCGTTTCAAACCCGCCGTGGTGTTCCACGCCGCGGCGTACAAACATGTGCCGATGCTCGAGGACCAGGTACGCGAGGCGGTGCTCAACAACATCCTCGGCACACATACGGTCGCGATGGCCGCCGATCGCCATGGCGCCTCCGAGTTCGTGTTGATCTCGACTGATAAGGCGGTCAACCCCGCCAACGTCATGGGGGCGACGAAACGCATTGCCGAAATCATCTGCCAGAACCTCGATGCACGCTCCGAAACGCGCTTCATCACCGTGCGCTTCGGCAATGTGCTGGATTCTGCAGGCAGCGTGGTGCCCCTGTTCCGCGAGCAAATCCGCAATGGTGGACCGGTCACCGTCACGCACGAGCAGATCGAGCGTTACTTCATGACCATTCCCGAAGCGACGCAGCTGATCCTGCAGGGGTCGGTGCTCGGTCGCGGCGGCGAGATCTTCGTGCTCGACATGGGCTCGCCGGTCAAGATCAAGTTTCTCGCCGAACAGATGATTCGACTGTCGGGCAAGGTGCCCTACGAAGAGATCGGCATCACGATCACCGGGCTGCGGCCCGGCGAGAAGCTGTACGAGGAACTGTTCCACGAACAGGAACAGCTCGACCAGACGGCACACGCCAAGATCTTCCTCGCGCGTCATCGCGAAGTCGATTGGGACAGGCTGACTGCGGCCTTGGTGAGTCTGCGTGCACTCGCAGAGACGTCGGACGAACAGGGACTACGGGCATTGATCGCGGAGCTGGTTCCGGAGAACCGATTCGGCGAGCAGTAGACCCGCCGCGGTCACCGCGCCCGCATTCAGTACATGCGCGGCTCTTCCAGCGTAGGTCGCGTGCGGAAGCGGCGGTGAATCCACAGGTACTGCTCGGGATACGTACGCACCCAGCGTTCGAGGATATCGTTGATGCGCTGGGTATCGAGTACGGCATCTTCGGTCGGAAAGTCGTCGAGTGGCGGCTCCAACACCAGACGATAACCCTCGTCATTGTCTTTGCGCACGGCCATGAAAGGGACGACTGCAGCACCGGTCAGGCGCGCGAGTTTGTGCGTCGCCGGCGTGGTCGCCGCGATGTGGCCAAAGAAGGTCGGGAACACGGCTTTCTTGCGCTGCGTGTTCTGGTCGGGGGCATACCACACGATGTGTCCAGCGCGGATGCGGCGCAACATCTGCTTGGTCGAATCCCGCGGGATGATCTCGCCGCAAAAGCGCCCGCGGTTGCGCGACAACAACCACTCGAACACCGGGTTATCGCTTTGTCGGTACATGGCATCGAACTGCATATGCATCGACAGGAATCGGCCGCCGATCTCGAGACTCGTGAAGTGCGCCGACAACAGCAACACGCCTTTGCCGCGTGCTGCGGCCGCCTGCAGATTCTCGAGCCCACTGATCTCGACCAAGGGTCGCAGGTCGGCGTCTTTGCCCCACCACGCATGCGCAATCTCGAACAGACCCACGCCGAGCACCTCGAAATGGGCGTGTAGCAGGCGTTCGCGTGCACTGTCATCGAGTTCGGGAAAACACAGCTCGAGGTTGCGCCGTGCAATGCGTCGACGACTGCCACCGAGCCGCTGGATCAGGCGGCCGAGCGCCCGACCCAGGCGACAGGCGGTCGCATACGGCACATAGGCCAGCAGCCGCAACAGTGCGACACCGATCCAGCTGGGCCAGTAGCGCGGATGGTAGAGATTCATTGCGGACCGATGCGACGGCTGCAAGCGGCCCTCCCTATGCGACGGCCAGCCGAGCGCCGTCGCGCGCGCAAGGTGCCGCCTCGATAGGCTGCATACGAGCAGCCGGCATCACCACGGTGCCCACGCGCAAGGTGCCATCGAAGAACGCTTTTCAGATCCCGGTCGGCCACGGTGATCACACCCTCAACCGGCATGCGCGGGTTTGCGGAAGATCGCGAACACCTCGTCGCCACGCCCGCTCACGGCCGCGGCCATGACGTACAGGCGCGCTACCGCGCGCCGCAGTTTGTTCTTCTTCGACGATTCGCCCGGGTTGTGCCGGCGATAATCCCAGCTGTTGAGCACGATCTTGGGCGTCGAGAAGGTACGCACGACCGCGGTCTCGAATCCCGCACGTTCGGCGAGCAACGTGAGATTGTCGGGAGCAAACAGCAGCAGATGACGCGGAACATCGTTGGCATACCAATCGGTACCAAACCAGTCGCGCCCCAATGCCGCACTGTTCGGTGTCTTCAACACCATCATGCCGCCCGGTTTGACGATACGGTAGATCTCGCCGACGAACGCCACCGGATCAGGGATGTGCTCGATGACGTGGCGCGCCGTGACCAGATCGAAACTGGCATCGGCGAACGCAGCATCGCGCAACTCGCCTTGAAAGACGTCGAGACCGGCTTCGTGGCAGGTCTGCACGGCGAAGGCGTTGAACTCGACGCCGCGCGGCTGCCAACCAAGCTGTTGCATCGCCAACAGGTACTTGCAGCCACCGCAACCGATGTCGAGCAGTTGGCCGTCGCGCACGTAGGGCACGGCATCACGGTAGGTCACGCTGCCGAGCGCGCGCGCGAACCAACCGGGCAAGCCGCTGTCGAGGTGTGAATACCCGTACACGCTGCGCAGCACGGCGCGTTCGATCGGATTGCGGCGCTTGGCCTTACCGGGTCGGTAAGGGGCGTATTCCTCGGGATAGAAGCTGGCGATCTGCTCGGGGCCGGGTGTCGGTGTCTGGTAGACCGCGCCGCATTCGCGACACTCGGCGTAACGGAACTCGCCCGGCAGATCGTGCAGGCGATCGGTACCCGTGAAGGCGTAACGCCCTTCGCCCCGGCACACCGGGCAGCGGCTCTCGATCGGCGAGGTATCGTCAGGCATGCGTTTCGCTCAGTGAATCGATCATCTTCTTGAACACGGTATCCAGCGTGTAGTGTGCGGTGCAGCGCCGACGTCCCTCTTCGCCCATGCGCTGGCGCTCGTCGCCGTCCGCCGCCAACTTCTCGATCGCCGCGAGCCAGCCGTCATCATCGACGGCAGTGTATCCGGTGACCTCGGGCTCGACCAAGTCGGCATTGACGCCGACCGGGGACGCGATCACGGGCAGTCCGGCGGCCATGTATTGCAGGATCTTGAGGCCACATTTGCCGCGTGTGAACGGGTTGTCGGGCAACGGCGCGATACCGACGTGCGCCGATGCCAACGCAGCCGCCTCGCCTTCAGCCGACCAGGGCACGGCATCGATCACGAGGCGTTCGGTCTGCAGTGTGAAATCGGCGACGATGCGCAGGCGCAGTCCAGGAACCACGGCGGCTGCACGCTCGAGCGCTGGCAGGATGCTCACGAGATGCTTGCGCGTGGCGCTGCTGCCGATCCACACGAGATCGAACGTGGCATCGGGTTTGGGCGGTGCTATCAGGTACTTGGTCGGATCGAGCGCCGTCGGCGCGATGATCACCGCACGGTTGTAACGACCAGCATTCTCGGCGAGATAACGATTGCCGGCCCACACCAGATCACACGCCGCGACGGTGCGACCGAAACGCGCGAGCTTGCTCGCGCTCGCCTCGCCCGATCCGCGCACGAAGATCGCGTCGTCGAAGTCGAACACCAGCGTGCGCGATGCACGGCGCAACAGATTGAGCCACGGCCAACGGAAGGTGCGACGCAGGATCACGACGACGTCGGCAGAGCGCGCCTGACGCAGGATGTCGCGCCAGGCACCCGGCGAACCATCGTGCGTGACGTGCACCGTGTGCCAGGCCGCGGCATGCCAATAAGGCAGGTAATCGGTCACGCGGTAACGCGTCGACGACGCTTTCTCACCCTTGCTGATGAACAGGATCGACGGCATGGCTGCGACTGCGCCGGTTCAGCGCTTGGTCCCCAGCATGTTGACCATGAGGCTCGGCAGATATTTGCGTTTGCCGTGCAGCGTCCATTTCTT
>JAGRHA010000398.1 GCA_020445205.1 Gammaproteobacteria bacterium | reverse complement strand
TCGGTGAGGGTGTCACGGCAGTCATCGTGGCGGACGGCAGTGATGCTGTCGACGAACAAGGTATCATCGATGCCCTTGGTGACCGCCTCGCACGTTTCAAACAGCCGAAGCGCGTGTTCATCGTCGATGCCCTGCCGCGCAACACCATGGGCAAGGTACAGAAAAATCTGCTTCGTGAGACCTACAAGGACATCTATCGGTGAATGACGCCGCAGCCGCACTCGAACAACGCATTCACGCCGGCATCCCGCTGAGCCGTTCCGTGCAGTTCCATATCGCCGAATTGGACGGCCAGTCGATCCGTGTCGCTGCCCCGCTGGCGCCCAACATCAACGTGCACGGCACGGGGTTTGCGGGCAGCCTGTATGCCCTCGGCATCCTCACGGCCTGGGCGATGGCGGCGCATCTCCTGCAACGTGCCGGGCTCGAGGCGGAGCTCGTTGTCGCATCGGCAACCATCCGCTACCGCGAGCCGGTCACGAGCGACTTCGAATGCCTGTGCCGCGCCCCTGCCACCGATGCGATGGCATTCATCGATCGTCTCAGGGAGAACGGCCGCTCACGGATTCCGTTGCAGGTCGAGATCGGTACCGGGCCCGCCGCGATCATCGAGGCCCTGATGCATGCGCGTGCCGCCTGACCGGCTCAGGTGCCTACACTGACTCGCTTTCGGCTGCGTTGCCGTCAGCGCCGTTGGCACATGGCGTCGACGCCACCGAGCGCGTTTTCGGAGTCTCTGGCATGACAAACCGCACCATCAGCATCGACGACCACCTGCATCGCTATCTGCTCGAACATTCCGTCCGTGAGACCGCACTCATGCGCGAGCTGCGCGAGGTCACCGCGCAGCATACGCTCGCGCGCATGCAGATCGGGCCTGAGCAGGGCCAGTTCATGGCGCTGCTGGTGGAATTGATTGCGGCACGGCGCATCATCGAGATCGGAACATTTACGGGCTACAGTGCGCTGTGCCTCGCGCAGGCGATGCCGGGCGACGGCAGACTGCTGTGCTGTGACGTCAGCGAGGAATACACCGCGGTCGGTGTCCCGTTCTGGGAACGCGCCGGCGTACGTGAGCGCATCGAGCTGAAAATAGCCCCCGCGCTCGAAACGCTCGATGCGTTGCTTGCCGACGGTCACACGGAGACGTTCGACATGGCTTTCATCGATGCCGACAAGACCAACTACCTGAACTACTACACGCGCTGTCTTGCATTGGTGCGTCGTGGTGGCCTGCTGTTGTTCGACAACACCCTCTGGAACGGCGCTGTCGCTGATCCCACTGACGAGACGCCGGATACGCAGGCATTGCGGGCACTCAACAGGGCTTTGCGCGACGACGAACGCATCTCGATCAGCCTTGTGCCGATTGGCGATGGCCTGACGCTCGCGCGCAAACGCTGATCCATCCCCGGTGAATCCCGGCTGGCGACGTCGAGCGATGGCGCTTTATGCTTGTGACAGGTGGTGGCAAGCGGGGCTCCTGGTATGCCGATCCTGTTCGACCTCGATGGCGTCTTCTACCGCGGCGACCAGGCGATCCCCGGTGCGGCCGCGGTCGCCGACTGGGCGCGCAGTGAAGGTATCGCGCATCTGTTCGTCACCAACACCACGTCACGGCCGCGCCGCAGCCTGGTCAGCAAGCTCGCGGCGTTCGGCATCGAGACCGATGAGCAGCACATTCTGACGCCGCCTGTCGCGGCGTTGCAGTGGTGTCACCAACACCTGCCCGATCGAGCTGTCGCCCTGTACGTCACCGATGACACGCGCGACGAGTTTGCGACCCTGCCGCGGCACGATGGGCCGGTCGGTGCGGTGATCGTCGGTGATCTGGCCAGGGCCTGGACCTTCGATCTGCTCAACGATGCGTTCCGCCTGTTGATGCAGCCGCAACGACCGCAGCTGCTGGCGCTCGGTATGACGCGCTATTGGCAGACCGCGGACGGTTTGCAGCTCGACGTCGGTGCCTTCGTCAGCGCGCTGGCCTTCGCGGCCGACGTCGAACCGCTGGTACTCGGCAAGCCGGCCCACGCGTTTTACGCTGCCGCGCTCGCACGCCTCGGCGCCGATCCCGGAGAGACCGTCATGATCGGCGACGACATCCACGGCGATATTGCAGGCGCACTGGATGCCGGCCTGCACGCGGTGCTGGTTCGCACGGGGAAGTTTCGCGACAGTGATCTGCAGATCGGTATTACGCCGACAGCCGTGCTCGACAGCGTGTGCGAGCTACCGCAATGGTACGCGGCGACGCGCGCGTGAGTCGGTACCGTCAGTGCTGGTGCCGAAACGCCGGCTGGCGCATCAGCGCCGGTGGTTGCGCACTAGCATCCAGGTGATCGCCATCGCGATCACCGAGCCGGCGAACGCCAAGGCCGTATCTTTCTGCGCATCCCACTCGTCGCCCTGCGTGCCGAGGTAGGCGGCACCCAGCTCCGGACTCACGATGACGGCGACGATCCCTTCCAGCGCCTCGTAGAAGCCGCTGAAGCCCAGCACCGTTACCATCACCATGAGATACGACCACGCCGGGTGCACGCCGACGGCGCGCACCAGCAACTCGCGGAACGGATATCCGAGCAACAGGCCGAACGCGAAGTGCACGATGCGATCGTAGTGATTGCGTGACAGCTCGAGGGCGTCCTGCAGCCAGAAGCCGAAAGGTGTTTCGGCGTAAGTGTAGTGCGCCCCGACCAGGTGCAGGCTCATGAACACCGTGAACAGGAAGTAGGACAGATTGGAGAATGCGAATCGGCGATAGGTTGCGACCAGCAGTGCGCCATAGAGGAACACCAGCAGGTTCTCCAACAGCCAGTCGCGGCGGTCGAACGGCGCGATGGCGGTCACGATCCACAGGCAGACCAGCCAGAGCGTGAGGCCCTGGAGCAGGCGATTGTCGCGAAACGGCGTGGTCATTGTGCGTATCGTTCTGGGTACCTGTGTCGATGCCGAGGGGCGTGGCCTTCGCGGCATGTAGTGCAAACCCGCGCATGTGGGCTGGCGCTATTGTGGTGCATTTTGCGCCCAAAGCGCAGTGTGGACGCTTTGGGCCGGTGATGCGCAGCCGGGTGAACCACAGCGCGCCCGCCGCGCTGCCCGCATACCCACGTACGCACGCCAGGCGTCATGCGCCCTCGCCACGCCGCAGGGGATGCGGGTGTGACATCGACGCTGCGAGCGCCTATATTTCCGGGCACCCTTTCTGCCTCACCCGGCGGACCTGCCAGGCGCACTGAAGCGACCGCATCGACGCGAGCCATGGACGAGACCGATCACCGCACAACGCCCCGAGAACCTCAGCCCGACACGAACTCGCCCTGCGGCGAGGAGTGGTTGGATCTCTACCGGCATGCGGTCGAAGTGGCCGCCGACGAGGTGTTCGTCATGCAGTCGGACTCGCGCCTCCTCTACGTCAACGATTCGGCCTGTGCGCGCCTCGGCTATAGCCGCGACGAGATGATCGGGATGCCTGTCTGGCAGTGGGATCCGAACCTGCCCGAGCATGCGTGGCCGCAATTCTGGAAAGACTTCGTCGCAGCGCGCACGCTGAGCTTCGAAACGCTGCATCGCACCAAACACGGCGAAACCTTTCCCGTGGCCATCAACGCACACTACTTCGAACGTGGTGGTCAGGGTTACGGGCTGGCGCTGGTCGACGATCTCAGTGAGAAACGCCGCATCGAGCAGGCCCTTCTCGAAAACCAGGAGCACCTCAAGATCCTCGTCGAGTTCGCGCCGGGGGCACTGGCGATGCTCGACACGGAAATGCGCTATCTGCTCGTGAGCCGCCGTTGGCTCGATGACTACGGTCTTTCCGGAAGCGACATCATCGGCAGATCACACTACGAGGTCTTTCCCGAAATCTCGGAGGAGTGGAAGGCGATCCACAGCCGCTGTCTCGCCGGTGAGGTGCACAAGCGCGATGAAGACGCCTTCCGTCGTGCCGACGGTTCGATCCAGTGGCTGCGCTGGGAAGTCCGGCCGTGGTACACGGCTGTTGCCGGCGTCGGCGGCATACTCATTTTTTCCGAAGACATCACGCGGCTCAAGCAGCTCGAAGACGAGCGCATCGCGGGGCTCGTGCGCGCCAAGGAGATCGCGGAACGGGCGAATCAGGAGAAGACACGTTTCCTGTCCAACATGTCGCATGAACTGCGTACGCCCCTGCACGCAATCACCAGTCTTTCGGCGCTCGGTATCAAGAAGACCGGCGAGGAGAAGAGCCGTGGCTATTTCGAGAAGATCAATGTCAGTGGCAAGCGCCTGGCCGCATTGCTCGACAACCTCATCGATCTGTCGAGTCTCGAAGCGGGCAGGTTCGTTGTACAGTTCAAATCGAATGATCTGACGGCAGTGGCCCGCAGTGCTGTGGACCAGCTTCAGGCACCGATCCAGGACAAAGCGATCACGGTGCGCATCGACTCCCACGGCCCGCTGCTCGGTCAATTCGATGCCAAACTGATCCTGCAGGTAGTGCTGAACTTGTTGTCCAACGCGGTCCAGTACAGCCCGCGCAACCACGCCATCGATATCCTTCTGGGCCTTGTCCACGATGCGCCTGTCGACACCTTGTCGTTCAGCGTCATCGACCGTGGGGTCGGCATCCCGGAGGGCGAGCTGCAGGAGGTGTTCGGCAGTTTCGTGCAGAGTTCGGTGACGCGTACCGACACCGGTGGAACCGGGCTCGGTTTGGCGATCGCGCGCGAGATCATTGCGTTGCACCATGGCCGCATCTGGGCCGAGAGCCCACCACCTGGTGAAGCGAGCGGTACACTCGTGCGCTTCGAAATCCCTGCCGCACAGTTGCCGGAGCGCTCTCCGGACTGACGCCTCGAAGCGGCGATCCCGAGGGTGGCGCGCCACGCGTCCGCGCTGCGTGCGCTGCACCTACCACATCAAATCATCAGGCACCTGGTAGGCGGCATAGGGATCATCGGCATCCGGCGATTGCTCTTCGGGGAGATCGATGACCAAGCTCGGGTTGCGTGCACGGATCTTCTCGGCGACGGCCGGCGGCACCAGCTCGAACACGCCGTTGTCGTTGACGATCTTGATCTGTCCCGCCGAGATCTTCTTGTGCACATCGGCAGACACGAGCAGGCGTTTGATCTTGCCCTTGTTGTCGAAATGGAACGGGATGTCGTCGTCACGTTCGGGTCGTGGGATCCGATTGTCACGCACGAGCTGGCGCACCTGCGCGGCCACTTCGCGTTGGCGTCTGACCTCGGCGCGTTGTTGCTCGAGCTCGCGGTCGCGTGCGGCCTTCTCGAGTTGCTCCGGTGTCGGTTGCGGGCGCTCCACGCGTGCCGCTTTCTTCTTACCCTTGCTCTTCTTCGCCGTCGCCTGCTGGCGCTTCTGTTTTTGTGCCTCGTCGATCTTCTTCTGGTCGATGAGGCCGGCTTTCAGCAGCTGTTCCTGTAATGAACTTACCATCATGTCCCTCCACGCGCGGGAATCGCACGGCCGGTATCCGCACGGTCCCACCTTCCGCCGGTGGTGTGCACCAGCGCTACATCACCCACAAGCTTTGCACCGCGGCGCGATTACGGCCATTCAGCGCAGCAATGCCCAGACCATGAGCAGCAGCCCACAGCCACCGAGTATGCCGCCCAACCAGAGCGGGCTGAAGCCGAGCGTCGCGCTTTCGAGCAAGCCCACGCTCAGCACACCGGCGACGGTCAGGCTGCCGCCGGCGATCGTCGCACGGCCGTTCTGCTGGCCGCTGCGAATCTCGTCGCGGATCTGTTCCAACTGATCAGACTGCCAGCGGATGCTGAGCTGGCCATCGACGGCGCGACGCAGCACGCGATGTGCGAGCAGCGGCAGCTCGGGCAGATCTTCGGAGATCTGCGGCAGCGTCTCCTTGACGCGGCGCAGGAACGCCTTGGGGCCGACCTGCTGCGCCATCCAGCGTTCCATGAACGGTTTCGCCGTGCTCCACAGGTCGAGCTGCGGATACAGCATGCGACCAAGGCCCTCGATGTTGAGCAGGGTCTTCTGCAGCAGCACGAGTTGCGGCTGGATTTCCATGTTGAACCGGCGTGCGACCTGGAACAGGCGCAGCAGGAAGTGGCCGAACGAGATCTCGCTGATCGGCTTCTCCC